>NZ_CAJWRQ010000113.1 GCF_913046405.1 uncultured Christiangramia sp. | reverse complement strand
AGACTTAGTTAAAATTCACGAAAACGGAAGAAAATAGGGGTATTTCTGAAATTTCGTTAGTCGGCTTAAAATAATTTTAACACTAAAATTCGTAAATTAGCAATCCTTAAAAATTAATCTAAAGAACAATATATAATATGTCTAAAACAGCAACTTTCGAATTTGACGGAAAGAAATATGAATTTCCCGTTACTGTGGGAACTGAAGATGAAATTGGTATAGATATCAAGACGCTTCGTGGAGAAGCCGGACTTATCACATTGGACCCAGGATTTAAGAATACTGGTAGCTGTGAAAGTGCGATCACCTTCCTGGATGGTGAGAAAGGAGTGCTTAGATATAGAGGTTACGCAATTGAAGATCTTGCTGAAAAAGCTGATTTTCTTGAAGTAGCTTACCTTTTGATTTTTGGCGAGCTTCCAGACAAGTCACAACTTGATAAATTCACCAAGGATATTAAAGAGCAGTCTCATGTAGATGAAGAGATGAAGAAGATCCTTGATGGTTTTCCTAAGTCTGCGCATCCAATGGGCGTTCTTTCATCATTGACCAGTGCTCTTATTGCATTTAATCCGTCTTCTGTAGATGTTTCTTCAGAAGAGGATATGTACAAAGCAATTGTAAAAATTCTTGGGAAATTCCCGGTTCTTGCTGCATGGACATTGAGAAAGAAAAACAGTCTTCCGCTAAATTATGGAGATGAAGATCTGGGTTATGTAGAGAATCTGCATAAGATGATGTTCGAGAAGCCAAATAAATCGTATAGTGCAGATAAAGCGGTGATTGAAGCTCTAGATAAACTATTAATTCTTCATGCAGATCATGAGCAGAACTGTTCTACTTCTACGGTAAGAATGGTAGGTTCATCACATGCTGGTCTTTTCGCATCTATTTCAGCAGGTATTTCAGCTTTATGGGGTCCATTACACGGTGGAGCTAATCAGGCTGTGATCGAAATGCTTGAAAAGATCAAGGAAGATGGGGGTGATACGCATAAGTTTATGCAAAAGGCGAAAGATAAGGAAGATCCATTCCGTTTGATGGGATTTGGACACAGAGTCTACAAGAACTTCGATCCACGAGCTAAGATCATCAAGAAATCTGCAGATGAAGTATTAGGGCAATTAGGTGTGCAGGATCCTGTTCTGGATATTGCAAAAGGACTGGAGAAAGAAGCTCTTGAGGACGATTACTTCGTAGAGAGAAAATTATATCCAAACGTAGATTTCTATTCAGGAATTATTTACAGAGCATTGGGAATCCCAGTGGAAATGTTCACCGTAATGTTTGCATTAGGTAGACTTCCAGGATGGATCGCACAATGGAGAGAAATGAGACTTAGAAAAGAGCCAATTGGAAGACCTCGCCAGATCTATATTGGAGAGAATCTTAGAGATTTTAAACCACTTGGAAGCAGATAATTTTCTGTTTATCATATTTTACGAATACCACAAAAAAGCTTCATCATCGTATGAAGCTTTTTTATATTTGTCAAAACCCTAGCAATGAAATTGCATATATCAAGTGAAACATCCAGATTACGCTCCGTAGTGCTGGGAACCGCCAAAAGTATTGGTCCTATTCCAACTCTTGAAGAAGCTTACGATCCCAAGTCTCAGGAACATATTAAAGCTGGAACCTATCCAACTGAAGAAGATATGGTGGCAGAAATGGAAGCTGTAGCCGCGGTGTTGGAGAAGTATGATGTTCAGGTTTTCAGACCTAAGATCATAGAAGATTACAACCAGATATTTACACGTGATATCGCTTTCGTGATCGATGATAAATTTATTAAATCGAATATATTGCCCGACAGAGATCAGGAGATCGAGGCCATAGAGCATGTAATGAGACAGATCGACCCTGCAAAGATCATTACCTTGCCCGAGGAAGCTCATATTGAAGGAGGGGACGTGATGCCTATGGGAGATCATATATTTGTTGGGACCTATAAAGGAGAAGATTACCGGAACTTTATCACAGCCAGAACGAATAAACACGCTGTAGATGCTTTAGTAAAAGAATTTCCAGATAAAAAGGTGATTAGCTTTAGTCTTAAGAAAAGCAATCATGTTGCCAAGGATAATGCTTTGCACCTGGATTGTTGCTTCCAGCCTGTAGGCAAGAACAAAGCGATCATTTACAAAGGTGGATTTTTGATAGAAGACGAGTATAACTGGCTTGTTGATTTCTTCGGAAAAGAAAACGTCTATGAGATCTCCCGTGATGAAATGTATCATATGAATTCCAATATCTTTTCCATTTCTGAAGATGTGGTAATTTCAGAAAAAGGATTTACACGACTTAATTCGTGGTTGAGAGAGCAGGGAATTACCGTAGAGGAAGTGCCTTATGCTGAAATATCGAAACAGGAAGGATTGCTTCGCTGTTCAACCTTACCATTAATCCGCGATTAACAGATAGCTATGAAACAGATTACAGATACCATTTTAATGGTTAGACCGGTAAATTTCAGAATGAATGAACAGACTGTGGTCAACAACTATTTTCAGAAGAAATTAGATAAATCCAATGTGAATAGCCTTGCAACTGAAGAGTTTGACACGTTCGTGAACAAATTGAGAGACGTAGGAGTAAAGGTGATCGTGGTAGATGATATCAAAGAAGAAGATACTCCAGATTCTATTTTTCCAAACAATTGGGTGTCGTTCCACAGCGATGGAGAGATAGCTTTGTATCCAATGTTTGCTGAAAACAGGCGTAAGGAAAGACGACTGGGATATTTCTCCAAACTGGAAGAAGCTGGTTTTAAGATCAATAACATCGTAGATTATACTTCTGCGGAAGAAGATGATATTTTCCTTGAAGGAACGGGAAGTCTTATTCTGGACCGGGTAAATCAAAAAGCATATTGTGCAATTTCACCTCGTGCAGATGAAGATCTGGTCATTGAGTTTTGTGAGGATTTCGAATTTACACCGGTTATTTTCAATGCCTATCAAAGTGTTAAGGACAAGCGACTTCCAATATATCATACCAACGTAATGATGTGTCTCGCTGAAGAATTTGCGGTTATTTGCCTTGATACCATAGATGACAAGAAAGAACGCAAAAATGTAGTAAAACATCTTAAAATGGATGGGAAAGAAATCGTATCCATTAGTGAGGAACAAATGCATGAATTTGCTGGTAACATGTTACAGGTTCAGGGAGCTGAAGAAAAGTTTCTAGTAATGAGTGCCCGCGCACACAGAAGTCTTAATCCGGAACAGGTAAGTAATATAGAAAAGTATTGTAAGATCTTAAGTTCTGAGATCGAGACAATCGAAACCTGCGGAGGCGGAAGTGCTCGTTGCATGATGGCTGAGGTTTTTCTACCTAAAGCCTGATTCTTGCTAATTTCTCTTTTGTAGAAGTTTTTTGCTGAAGAGAAAAGTTATAATTACGCTGAATATGGCAAATGGGAGGGAACTGATGATCAGAAATTTTTGCATTGCCGTGAGTACGTTGGAATCTGGTTTCGTATGACCGAGTACAATAATTGCCTCACAAAATATAAATATCAATACCGCCCATACCAGGCGGTATTTCTTTTTTGGTTCGGTATTTCCTTTATCTGTAAACATACTGAGTACAAAGATGGCCGAGTCTACTGACGTAACCAGGAAACTAATCAATAGTAATATCACGACTAAACTGGATACGGCAGGTAGAGGATAATTTTCGAAAAAGATAAAAACTGAAGTAAAGACATTACTAAATTCGTTACTGTAAGTACCAGCATCTTCAATGATTTCAAATGCGGAAGTTCCAAATATGCTAAACCAGAAGAAACTTCCAAGGGAAGGAATCAATAGAACTCCAAAGATCAACTCTCTAATGCTTCTCCCTTTCGAAATTCTCGCTATAAATACGCCGGTAAAAGGCGCCCACGCCAACCAAAATGCCCAGTAATAATAGGTCCAATTAGTAAGAAATTGCTTTCCCGGATCGAAATTTCCTCCGGCGAGACTCAGCGGTATAAAATCGAAGACATAGTGATATAAAGAATTCAGGAAATTTGAGATAATTTCAGGGATGTTTCCCAGTACGAAAACAAATAATAGCAATAAAATAGTGATATAAATATTCCAGTTGGAGATCCTTTTTATACCCTTATTTACACCGGCCCATGCCGAGAAGAATGCCAGCACGCATATGATAAGAACGAGAAATAAGTTCGTTAAGAGGTCCCCGGGATCTTTTGATTGCAAATGACTTATTCCTCCTTCGATTTGCGAGGTTCCAAGTCCAATTGCGGCGACTAAACCGATCATGGTGGTTAGAATCGTGAGAATATCAATAGATTTTCCCCAGTGATTACTATGAAATACTTTGAAACTGGAACTTAGCCGTATATCCTGTTTTTCTACAAATAAACTGTAAGCAATGATCAATGCAAATAATCCATAGAAGGCCCAGGCAGTAAAACCCCATTGATAAAATGTATATTCCAGAGAGATGATTTCTGGAGCAGAACCTGTTGCTATCGGAGGGTTCAAGAACATGTACACCGGTTCCTGAACAGCTCTCAATAAAATACCTGCTCCCATTCCGGCACTGTAAAGCATAGCTATCCAGGATAACCTGTCATACTCCGGTGGAGATTTTCCTAATCTTATCCTTCCGATTTTTGAAATAGCGATTATAAGGAGGAACAGAACGCAACCTAATCCAAGCCATAAGTAGAACGTTCCGAAGTATTCGCGAACCCATAAAGATCCATTTTCTATAGCTTCATAAAATTTGTCTGTAAATAGAAAGATGAAAACCGATCCTGATAATAATATCGAAGCAGAGAAGGTGAGTACTTTATTTCTAAGTAATTCTTTCATGGAACTTAAACAGAGCTGCCTTTAAGATTTTTTCCGGAGGGGCCATAGGCGATCTTATTGATCATCCCTTCAAATATGAAGAAATGAAACGGGTACATCGCATACCAGTAAGCACGACCTAAAAGTCCTTTCGGTCTAAAAGTGGCATTTTGATGAAGCACGTTGTTTTCATCGATCTTAAATTCCAGCCAGGCTTCCCCGGGAACCTTCATTTCTGCAAATAACAAAAGTCTTTTTTCTTCTTTATCGGCAAGTAAAACTCTCCAGAAATCTAGAGAATCACCTGCATGAAGTTTTGTAGCATGTGTACGGCCTCTGCGAAGTCCAACACCACCTGCAAGTTTATCCAGATATCCTCTAATCTTCCAGAGCCAGTTTCCATAATACCATCCGGTTAGTCCACCAATTGCCCATACTCTTTCAAGTACTTCTTCAGTATCGCTTATTTCCTTGCATTTCTTATCCTGCATACACCCGTATTTGGGTATTTGTATGTATTTGTTCAGCTCCCTGCGAAAACGACCACTACTCATGCTATCTTTCCAGCTAGAGATGACTTCATTCTGTTCGATCTTATAGAAGGCCATTCTAATAGCTTCTTTATACGGAATAAGGTCAACGTTTAAAAGTTCCTGCAAACGTGTGTCTTTTGTGATCACTTCAACAGACATACTATCTACCAGGTTCTGCGCAAGTTTATAGGATGTTGAGGTTACAAAATATAGCCAATATGAACTTAGTTTTGGAGACATGATAGGCACACGAAGTATCCAGAGCTTTAATTTTCTGACCTCTGCATATTGTAGCATCATTTCCTTATAGGTGAGAATATCGGGACCGCCAATGTCATAAGATTCGTTATAGCAGTCCTCGCAGCCAATAACCCGAATGAGATACTGTATCACATTTCTTATAGCAATTGGTTGTATACGTGTGTCTACCCATTTTGGGGTCACCATCACCGGTAACTTTTCACAAAGATCGCGTATGATCTCAAAGGATGAACTCCCACTACCTACGATGATCGCGGCACGGAGTACGGTAACATTGAATTCTCCCTTATATAGGATTTCCTCAACGGCCTTTCGTGATTTTAGATGTTTCGATAGTTCTTCTTCATTGATAATTCCACTGAGGTAGATCACTTGTTCTACGGAAGTTTCAGCCATCATCGTATTAAAGTTCGTAGCGGCTTGAGCTTCCTGTTTATCAAAATCTTCAGTAGAGCCGGTCATCGAATGGATGAGATAATAGGCGGCATCGATGTTTTTGATAGCTTCCGGAGCTTTTGTGTCTTCAAGATAATCGATCTCTACGATCTCCACTTTTTCCCGGAGTTCCTCATTGGAAGTGAATCTATGTTTATTTCGAACTGCACATACTACATCATGACCTTGTTCAAGTAATTGAGGCAGAAGCCTCATGCCAATATAACCGTTAGCACCGGTAAGTAGTATGCGCATTTGAGAAATTTGATCTTCAAATTATAAATTAAATTGCTACTTTCACCTCTGATTAGTAAAACTTTATTAAATGAATAACGTGCTCAAATTTGTTCTGCTCATCATTGGGATAGGGCTTATTGGCTATGGGTTGTATGATATTCTAACTCCTGAATTTTCCATCGATGCTGGACCCCTTCAGGTAGAAGCTCATGGTGATAACACACAATCTTATGCAATGATCGCATTTGGAGTGCTCGCTCTGGTAGGAGGTTTAGCATTTGGCAAGCGTTAATTACAGACTTATTGTTCTGAAGATATTGATCACAGAGGAACTTATATATTCAATTCCAATGGCGATCACAATAAAACCTATGATTCTGGAAATAGCATTAATCCCAGATGCACCAAGCATGGAAACTATATAATAGGAGCTTCTAAGAACGAGCAGCGTAGCTAAACAAACACTAAAAATTGCTCCTACCGCAATCATTTTCTCATTCCAGGTCGCATATTCCTCGTATAATCCAATCAAAAAAGATATGGAGCCAGGGCCAGCAAGCATAGGAATGGCCAGTGGAGTGAGCGATACGCCATCACGCTGAAAAGCGTCTTCCTGAACCTTCGGCTTATCCATACCTTTATGCTTAGCAAAAGAGCCAGTTAGCAAGGCAAAACCAGAAGTAGTAATAATTAAGCCTCCAGCAATTCTTAAAGAATCGAGGCTTATTCCGAAGAAATTAAGGATATATCTGCCAGTAAAAAAACTTATAAGCAGGATCACGAAAATATTGATCGCTGTAAGGAGGGAAGTACGAGACCGCTCAGATTTAGTGTCCTCTTTGGTAAGTCCAACGAAAATAGGGACAGTGCCCAGGGGATTGATCACAGAGAACAAAGCAGCGAAAACATAAATGAATAGTTCCATTGATTTTTTTCCGCAAATGTGCATCGATAAACGATTTGCCGCGGAAAGTTGAAATCAATTTTAGGTTAAGGAATTGTTTCGAAATTCGCTTGGAATTACACATTTATAAGTCATCGATCTGCGTAGGAGCATTGTCGGTCTTGTAGTTGATAATTTTCTGGAAGAACTTATGAATACCGGGCTTGTCTGCCTTGACCTTGATGAAATGATGATCCCTGTAAATACTATATTCATCAGCTTTTCCTTTATATAGATTTAATTTGTAATAAGGAATCACGAGAGCGTAAGTTTCAAGTAGTGATCTAAACATTACGATAATCCCGTTGCCTCTCATTTCAACATTGCAAACATTGGCATTATTATCTAAAATGAGCAGGTTGTAGATTTCTATACTGGAGGAAGTTATCTGTAATTTTGGAGAACCTGAGCCACGAAGTTTGACCCGTTCCATTAGCGTAAATGGTTTTCCTACTTCAGCTCTAATCTTTTCTGAGATCGCAGGACGATTGTAAGAGATATTAATTAGCATTTCTTTTTTCCTAAATATAAGGATTTGCGTTAAAAGGCTGGCGACCGGAACTTCAATTCTTTTTATCTTTGCGCACTTAATAGAATACAAAACAGGCATAAAAGCGTTGAAAATGACCATAGAACAAATTCTTGCAGCAAAAGTTAATGAAGCAGTTACCAAACATTACGAGGTGGAAGCTCCAACCATTGAGTTCCAGCCAACACGCAAGGATTTTGAAGGAGACATCACTTTAGTTGTATTCCCAATGCTGAAACAAATCAAGACCAATCCGGCTCAGCTGGCAGAAAACATTGGTAGCTATTTAAAAGAAGAGGTAACTGAAGTAGCAGATTATAATGTAGTAAAAGGATTTCTTAATATCGTAATAAGCGATGCTTACTATATTAATTTCTTTAATCAAATCAAAGATCGATCAGATTTTGGAGTGTTGTTGCCCCAAAGTGATGCCAGTGGGATCATGATTGAATATAGTTCCCCGAACACCAACAAACCCTTACATCTTGGTCATATTCGAAATAATCTCTTAGGTTTTTCTGTAGCCGAAATCTTGAAGGCTGCGGGAAATACTGTCCACAAAGTACAGGTGATCAATGACCGTGGAATACATATTTGTAAGTCTATGGTGGCATGGCAGAAATTTGGAAATGAAGAAACACCAGAATCTACCGGTTTGAAAGGTGATAAACTCGTTGGGAATTATTATGTGAAATTTGATCAGGAATATAAAAAAGAGATCGCTCAATTACAGGAGCAGGGAAAATCTGAAGAAGAAGCAAAGGCGGAAGCTCCGATTTTTGTTGAAGCTCAGCATATGTTACGTAACTGGGAGGCGAACGATCCCGAGGTTGTAAAGTTATGGTCTACCATGAACCAATGGGTTTATGATGGTTTTGAAAAAACCTATGATTCTCTCGGAGTCGATTTCGATAAGAATTACTATGAAAGTGAAACCTACCTTTTAGGTAAGGATAATGTCATGAAAGGTCTGGAAGATGGAGTTTTCTATCAGAAGCCTGATGGCAGTGTCTGGATCGATCTAAGTGATGAAGGCCTGGATGAGAAGAT
>NZ_CAJWRQ010000112.1 GCF_913046405.1 uncultured Christiangramia sp. | reverse complement strand
GCATCATCAGCTTCCATAGGTTCTGCACCAATACAAAGACAGTTTTGAAGCAAAACATGAGTGGAGATAGCGGTTCCGGCAATGAGTCCTCCACCGCCAACAGGACAAAGGATCATATCCAGTTCGGGATGGTCCAGCAATAATTCGGTGGCCGCAGTTCCCTGTCCCAGGATCACATTCATATCATTAGAAGGATGTATAAATCTTGCTCCTTTCTCGTCCATTATTCTGTTAGCTGTAGCTTCCCGATCCTGAAGAGTAGAGAGACATTCTGTAATCTTTCCGCCGTAGGTTCGAACCGCAGCTTTTTTCACTTCTGGAGCCGAATCGGGCATTACAATGTAAGCAGGAACATTCAGACTTTTAGCTGCCAGAGATAACGCCTGCGCAAAATTCCCTGAAGAATGTGTGACTACACCGGCATTTTTTTCGGCTTCAGACAGCTTTGAAATGGCGTACATCGCACCGCGCATTTTGAATGCACCCATCTTTTGAAAATTCTCGCACTTAAAATGAATTTCACAGCCGGCCATTTCATCGATCAACTTAGAAGTTAGAACCGGAGTTCTGTGGATAAATGGCGCTATAGTTTCCAGAACTTTTAGAAGTTCTTCTTTGCTGCTATTCAAATCTTTCAGTTTTATACTAAAATAAAAAATCCCCGTGATTACGGGGATTTTTTTTATTCATTAATTGGTATCGTTAACATGGGAATTTCAGCTTTTTTAATCAGTTCCATCGAGACGCTTTCATTCAGCAGATTGTAAAGGAAACTGTGCTTATGAGTTCCCACGATCAACAAATCTACATTCAGTTTTTTAGCTTCTTCAAGAACGGTGCTTACCGTTGATCCCTGAATAAGTAAAGCGTCACGTTCAAGCTCTTTGCTTATAAAACTATCGCACACCTGTTGAAGACTACGATGTTCTTCGCGATATTCTTCAGCTTGAAGATCTCTAATATATTGAGGTCCCGGTTCATAACCAACAAAATCTGGTTCTGGATCTGCCACATGCAAAACCCATAATTTGGCTTCATATTTTTCAGCAAGACTATCAGCAAAGATCATTAATTCACCAATGCTATCGTTGAAGTCTACCGCTACCATGATGTTTTTAAATGTATCCATAGTAAATCAATTAGTAACCTCTGTCCATTTCAACTTTGTTCTTCAAGTCTTGATTTTCCTTCATACGATCGTAATTTTCAGCGATCTGCGGAACCACAGATTCCGGCTTGGTTACACTGGCAATGTGCGGAGTGATATTGATACGATCATGTTCCCAGAAAGGATGTTCTTCCGGTAACGGCTCTTCCCGGAATACGTCTAAAGATGCTCCTGAAAGATGACCATTATCGATCATTTTCATTAAATCATGCTCCACGAGATGTTCACCACGAGCAACATTGATCACGTATGCACCTTCTGGTAGCATATCAAAAAGATCTTCATTCAGAATATTTTCAGTGTCTTCAGTCAAAGGAAGAAGACAAACTAAAATTTCAGAATTATTTAAAAATTCTTCCAATTGATCTTTCCCGTAATAGCTGGTTACATTATCACAATCCTTTTCTGTTTTTGACCAACCGGACACTTTGAAAAAGTTCTTGTGTAATTTATCTGCGACGGCATTACCTAAAACACCAAGTCCCATAATTCCGACGTTGGTGTTTTGTGGTCGTTTATATTGAGACCGGTCCCATTGTTTTTTATACTGGGATTTTACATAACCATGAAGATTACGAATATGATTCATTACCTGGCTAAGTACGAAATCTCCCATATCTTCGGTAAGTGTTTCGTCTACGACTCTTGTAATTGCAACATTTTCAGGTAGGGAATTATCACTTAAAATATGATCCACACCTGCACCCATACTTGCAATTACTTTTAAATTCGGATAATTCTTGAATAATCCTCTTGGGTGGTTCCAGGTTAGCGCAAATTCTACCTCTTCCGGGTCATGTTCTTCCGGATAGGTATAAATATTCATTCCCGGATGTTGATTTTTTAATGCTTCTACCCATGCCTCCGAATCTCTTCCCGGAGCAACGATTAATACTGACATAAATTTTCTTTTTCATTTAACTCACAAATGCGCTGTAACCGGTAATTGCACGGCCAACGATCAATGAATTGATTTCTTTAGTTCCTTCATAACTGTAGATCGCTTCGGCATCTGCTACAAAACGAGCTACATCGTATTCTAATAATATTCCATTTCCACCAAGAACCTCTCTTGCTCTGCTTACCACATCACGCATTCTCATACTACAGTAAACCTTCGCAAGACTTGCATGTTCATCTGTAAGTAGATCCTGATCCTGCATTTCTGATAATCTAAAGCAAAGCGTTTGCATCGCTGTAAGATTTGAAAGCATTTCCACAAGATGATTTTGAATAAGCTGAAAAGAGGCAATAGGTCTCCCAAACTGCTCTCTTTTTTTGGTGTATTTCAAAGCGCTTTCATAAGCACCTCTGGCACATCCAACCGCTTGCCATGCAACTCCGGCTCTGGTCATTCTAAGAACATTGGCAGTGTCTTTAAAAGAATTCGCGTTCTGCAATCGGTCACCTTCAGGGATCTTGCAATCCTTAAGCGTGATGATCGCATTCTGCACGATTCTCAATGCCATTTTATCCTGAATTTTTTCTGCTGAAAAACCAGGGTTTTCTTTACGTACCAGGAAACCTTTCACTCTGCCAGAGTCAAGATCCCGAGCCCAGATAACGATTACATCAGCGAAAGTGGCGTTTCCTATCCATTTTTTCTGACCATTCAATATCCAGTTCTCTCCATCAAATTGACAGGTAGTTTCGAGGCCGCCAGCAACACCAGAACCCACATTAGGTTCGGTAAGGCCAAAGGCACCGATCTTTTCCATTTTTGCCATTTGTGGTAACCATTCCTGTTTCTGTTCTTCACTTCCGCAGAGATAAATGGAACCCATGGCGAGACCGCTGTGGACTCCAAAGAAGGTAGAGATTGAAACGTCTACACGTGCAATTTCCTGAGCTATGATGCCTTCCATCAAGAATGGCATGTTTGGACATCCATATCCTTCATAAGGAACACCAACAATATTAAGTTTGCTGAATTTTTTGATCACTTCAAATGGAAACTGATCTTTCTTCCAGTATTCATTTACCAATGGCCGAATCTCATCTTCCATAAAGTTTCTAACCTTAAGCTGAATTTCCCGTTGTTCCGGCGTAAGCTTGAGATCCAGATTATAAAAATCACCGTCGATAGGAGGCAGGTCGTGCTGACCTTTCTTCTTCTTGGTTTTTAACATTTTCATTAATCCGGCGAGTTGACGGTCGTCAAGTTTGCCCAAAGTTTTCATCGCCTCGGTGAGATCGATCTTTTGATTGATCTTGGCGAGCTGATCCAGATCAACCGATTTTAGAAGGTTAACCGTATCACGAACTTTTTTAAATAAAGACATAGAATTTCCTCTTGGTGGAATTTCAATTTAGGAATTAAAACAGCGTTCGCTTGTTAAGGTTTTCCGAAGAATTGATAAAAAATATCGCGCTTTTCCATAATTATTTAGGGAAAGTTTACAACATCTGCTTTACTAATATATCGATCCATTCTATAATTTTAGAGAAACCTATAAAATCAATAATTATGGAACATCCACAGGAAAAATATCCAAAACCACCTTTTGAAAATCTCAACCAGAGTGAACCGGGAACAGAAAGTAGCATAGATCCGGATACAGATCATGGTGAAAAATCCTATAAAGGTTCAGGTAAACTGAAAGGCAGAAACGCGATCATTACCGGGGCAGATAGCGGAATTGGAAGAGCAGTGGCAATTGCTTTTGCCAGGGAAGGGGCAAACGTATTGATCTCCTATCTTGAAGAACATGAGGATGCTAAAGAATCAGCCAGACTGGTAGAAGAGGCAGGGAAAAAAGCAGTTTTAGTTCCGGGAGATATTGGTGATCAGGAACATTGTAAAAGTATAGTAGAAAAAGCTATTGCTGAATTTGGCCAGATCGATATCCTTGTTAATAATGCAGCTTACCAGATGGCGAGAGATTCTTTGCAGGAGATTTCAGCAGAAGAATGGGATTATACCTTTAAAACGAATATTTACTCCCTGTTCTATTTATGCAAAGCGGCCGAACCTCATATGAAACCGGGCAGTACCATTGTGAATACCACTTCAGTAAACGCATACAATCCACGTCCAGACCTTTTAGCCTATGCAGCTACTAAAGGTGCGATTCAGAATATTACAGCAAGTATGGGGCAATTGCTGGCAGACAAAGGGATTCGGGTAAATTGTGTAGCTCCGGGACCAATCTGGACTCCGCTTATTCCGGCTACCATGCCAGAGGATGTGGTGAAGAATTTTGGAAGTGACAACCCTATGAAACGACCGGGACAGCCTGCAGAATTGGCAGCAGCTTTCGTGTTGCTAGCTTCCGAAGATTCCAGTTATATGACCGGCTCAACAGTACAGGTCACTGGTGGGCAGTACACGATTTGATCCAATAAAAAAGCCTCTAACTTTAAGAGGCTTTTTATATATTTTAGTGTGATTCTATTTCAAATCGAAACTCTCTTTGATCTTATCTACATAATCCAGTTTCTCCCAGGTAAATAGTTCCACCTTCTTGGTGATCTTACCATTGTACGGACTTTCAAAAACCTTTGTTTCTATACGCGGAGTTTTTCCCATATGTCCATACGCTGCGGTTTCACGGTAAATTGGATTCCTTAACTTCAGTCGTTCCTCGATCGCAGCAGGTCTCATATCAAAAATTTCACGAACTTTCTCGGCAATCTGACCATCAGAAAGATCTGTATTATTCTTTCCGTAGGTATAAACCGAAATAGAAGTTGGTTCCACCACTCCAATTGCATAAGAAACCTGTACCAGAATTTCAGGAGCTACTCCTGCAGCCACCAAATTCTTGGCAATATGTCTGGAAGCATACGCGGCAGATCTATCTACTTTAGAAGGATCTTTTCCAGAGAATGCACCGCCACCGTGCGCACCTTTTCCGCCATAGGTGTCTACAATAATTTTTCTACCGGTGAGTCCTGCGTCACCATGCGGACCTCCAATTACGAACTTACCGGTAGGATTAATATGGTAGATAATATCATTATTAAATAATTCCTGGACATAATCTGGCAGCTGTTTCTTAACTCTCGGGATAAGAATCTCAACCATATCCTTTTTAATCTTCGCCAGCATTTTCTCATCATCCTGGTCAAAATCATCATGCTGCGTAGAAACCACGATTGCAACGATTCTTTCAGGCACGTTGTCATCGCTATATTCAATCGTCACCTGGCTCTTGGAATCAGGTCTTAGATATTCGATATCCTTTCCTTCTCTTCTAAGTTTAGCCAGTTCAATAAGGATACGATGTGAAATATCCAATGCCAGCGGCATATAGTTTTCAGTTTCATTGGTCGCATAACCAAACATCATTCCCTGGTCACCAGCACCTTGTTCCTCTTTCTTTCCACGATCCACACCCTGGTAAATATCCTGGGATTGCTCGTGAATTAAGGAGATCACACCGCAACTATCACCACTAAATTTATAAGCACCTTTTGTATAACCAATATCATTGATCACATCACGCGCGATATTTTGAACATCCAGATATGTATTACTTCGAACTTCACCAGCAAGTACTACCTGCCCGGTTGTAACCAGAGTTTCGCAAGCTACTTTCGATTCGCCATCGAAGGCAAGAAAATTATCCAGTAACGTATCACTAATTTGATCTGCAATTTTATCCGGGTGTCCTTCAGATACACTTTCTGAAGTAAATAAATAAGCCATTCAATTACTTTTTAAGTTTATAAGAATGGAAAAATTTGACATGTGAAGCTAAAAAGGAGTGTAATTACCATTCTGCTTTAGCATTTTAAAACATCGATGTGATGTAGAGGGTTGCAATCAGTCAAATCTATCCCTTTCAATAAGTTGATACAAATGTATAAAATTTAAAAGGATAGCAAATCGATTTAACGCCATTTTAAAGGACGTGGAATTACAGTTGCATTTTTCGGAATAATCAGGGCGTTGCGCTTCGCCCGTTCCGGTCTCGCGCCGGGCTTTCGCGACTCGCTTTTTGGTTCGAAAAAGAACCAAAAGAGCTCAAACAACTCGCTCAATCCCTAACGCAACTAAAAAAAATATACTTCGTAACTATCAGTATTTACGAGGGTTAGACTTTGTAATTTCTAGAAGGATAAAAAAATAAGTACGCAAAAGCTTGGATAATAAAAAACTCTGCCGTTATCTTTGTAAAACAATTTTAGAACAATGTACAGAACAGTTTGCAATATGATGATGTGTATGATGTGGAGAACTACCGCAGCGCATCTTATTGCATAATTCTGAAAGAATATATATTGCAAAAAGCCGCTGCCAACCGCAGCGGCTTTTTTTATTGCCAAAATTGAAATTAGAACATAAAACTTACAATTATGAAATTACAGGTAACAGTTAAAAATATGATGAACATGCGCATGATGATGTGTATGTGCAGCATGTATAGCTATTACCTGAACTCGAGAATATAGATTTTAAAAAAGGAATCAATTCAAAAGTCCCCCTGGTAATAGCATATCAGGGGGACTTTTTTATTTCAATCATTTACAATTTTTAAAAATTTATATCATGAGTACTCAAAAATTTTCAACACAGGCATTACATTCAGGACACGATACCACTCAAAATGGAGGAACCAGAGCAGTACCAATTTACCAGACCAGTTCCTATGTTTTTAACGATAGTCAGCATGCAGCAGATCTGTTTTCTCTTGCAAAGCCAGGTTTTATTTATACCCGTTTAAATAATCCCACCAATGATGTACTGGAGCAAAGGCTGGCAGCACTGGAAGGTGGAATTGGAGCTGTGGTTACAGCATCTGGAACTGCTGCGATCAATACCGCATTACTAACTTTACTAAAGGCCGGCGATCATATTGTAGCCAGTAGTAGTTTGTATGGCGGGACTTTCAACCTTTTACAAAATACACTGCCAAGATTTGGCATAACAACCACCTTTGTGGATCCCCGTGATCCTGCAAATTTCCAAAAAGCAGCACAGGAAAATACCCGGGTATTTTTTGTTGAATCGCTAGGGAACCCAAAGCTGGATGTTCTGGATCTGGAAGCAATTTCCAAAGAGGCAAAGGAATTCAAAGTGCCGTTTATCGTGGACAATACCGTAGCCACACCTTACCTTTTGAATCCAATAGAATACGGAGCAGATATCGTAATACACTCTCTAACCAAGTATATCGGAGGGAATGGAACCAGTCTTGGTGGAGTGATCATAGACGCTGGTAAGTTCGACTGGTCCAGTGGAAAATTTCCTGAATTCACCGAGCCATCTCCAGGATATCATGGATTGGTTTATCACGAGGCATTGCAGGAAGCAGCTTTTATAGCTAAAGTCAGAATTGAAGGCCTTCGTGATCACGGTGCTGCACTGAGTCCGTTTAACGCATTCCAGATCATTCAGGGACTTGAAACGCTGAAAGTTAGAATCAACGAACATAGCAAAAATGCGCTGGAACTAGCCACCTGGCTGGAGCAGCAGGAGGAAGTGGAATGGGTGAATTATCCAGGCCTCGAGTCCAGCGAGTACTACGATATCGCTCAGCAGTATTTACCAAAAGGACAAAGCGGACTAGTGACTTTCGGGATCAAAGGAGGTTATGAAGCTGCTAAAAAAGTAGTGGACGCTTCCAAGGTATTTTCACTGCTTGCCAATATTGGAGATACCAAATCGCTGATTATTCATCCTGCCAGTACCACTCACCAGCAGTTGAAAGACGAAGAACAATTATCTGCCGGAGTTAAACCGGATCTAATAAGGCTTTCAGTAGGACTTGAAGATACAGAAGATCTGAAAGCAGATTTGAAGCAGGCTTTCGCCCAGGTTGCTCAACAATCACTTGTTTAATTTTAGTTTGGTTTAATCGCCGGAGCCCGTATGAAATGTACGCGGCTTTGGTTTAACCTCAATTTTATGTTACAACAAATAAGTATAACAGATTTCACGAATAGTGCCGGCAAAGTCCAGAACATAGATGTCTGTTTCCAGTTATTTGGCAGAAAACTTGGAACTGCTCCGGTGATTCTGGTGAATCATGCGCTTACCGGCAATGCCCAGGTTTGCGGTTCAGGAGGTTGGTGGAGTGATATTGTGGGGCCTGGAGCTAGCATAGATACAGATCATTATTCTATTCTTTGCATCAACATTCCTGGAAATGGAATTCTGAAGAATGATGAAGATAACTTTCATCATTATAAAGAGTTTACCTTGAAAGATATTGCCAGAATTCAATTATCTGTTCTGGAACACTTAAATATCACCGAGCTATTTGCGATTATTGGAGCCTCTATTGGCGGAGCACTAGCTTGGCAGCTGGCAGCTCTAAAACCAGACCTTGCCTTGCATGTGATTCCGATCGCAACCGATCTGAAATCTACCGACTGGCTTCTCGCCAACTGCAAAATTCAGGACAGGATTTTGAATAATAGTGAGAATCCATTGGAGGATGCGCGTATGCATGCAATGACCTTTTATCGCACACCACAATCGCTTAGCTACAAATTCAGAAATGAAAAAGACGAAACTACGAATAGTTTTAAGGTCGAAAATTGGCTGGAGCATCACGGAAGTAAACTTAGATCGCGCTTTAGTTTGAGTTCCTATAAATTGATGAACCATTTATTGACTACGATCAATATTTCAAACGACTCACAAAGCGCCATTGAAGTGGCTGCCCAGGTTAAAGGTCATATACATATGATCACGATAGATACCGACCTTTTCTTCCTGGCAGAAGAAAACTGGAACACATACGTGGAGCTGTCTTTGTTTAAAAACAATGTCAGCATTTACGAGATTAAATCTATTCATGGACATGATGCATTTTTGATCGAAACCGACCAGGTAGCCAAATTTTTAGGACCCATATTTCAACAAAAAAACTACACAAATGAAAATAATAAATCTCGCTCTGTTTGGGCCGGGTAAGGTTGGGAGTAAATTAATTCAGCA
>NZ_CAJWRQ010000111.1 GCF_913046405.1 uncultured Christiangramia sp. | reverse complement strand
TGTTGCAATCTAATACACCTTAGAAAGGTGTTTTTGTACTTCAGCAAAAACATTTTCAGGATTAATTTGAGTAAGGCAGTCATAGTGACCAAAACGGCAGGTTCTCGAGAAACAGGGAGAACATCTCAAATTTCTGCTCAGCACAGATGCATTAGCATTTATAGGGCCTGTCCAGGTTGGTGAGGTGGAACCAAAAACTGCTATTTGCGGGCGTTGAAGTGCTGCCATCAGGTGCATGCTGCCAGAGTCATTTCCCACCAGCAATTGTGCTTTTGTTAAGATTGCCAGCAATTGTGCAAGTGTTGTTTTTCCGCAATAATTATGTATCCAATCATGATCATGGGCAATTTTTGTCCCGGATTCAACATCATCAATAGTACCCAGTAACAGGATTTTATGTCCAAAAGCTTTGTGAAGTTGTTTACCCAGCTCTCTATAATTTTCCACAGGCCATTGCTTAGATGGACCATAAATGGCCCCCGGTGTGAAAACTACAAATTTTTCCGGGATTTTGAAAGCACATGAATCTAACTGCTCTTTTACCCAGTCATGTTTAACTTCAAGACGTGGAGCATAATTCCCCATTTCAAGGTCATTGGACAGCAAATCAAGGTATTCTTTGAGCAGGTGTAGTGACCCTGGCCTCATTTCATGTATTTTTGCTGAAGTAAGCAGAAAACTTCTGTATTCTCCTGCGTATCCAATTCGTTTTGGAATTTTGCTTTGGAATGCCATCCATGCCGACGAGAAACTAGGAGGTAAAACATAAAAACAATCGTAATTTTTGTGACGCAATGATTTGCCAAATTTACCTGCAGAATCTTTATTTTTGTCAAATAGTATTATTTCTCCTCGGTGTGGTATTGGTAATGTTTCAAATCCGGATTTTAATATGATATCTACCTGTGAATCCGGAAAAGTTTCAAGAACAGCCCGCAAAAATCCTGTTGACATCACAAGATCTCCCAGCCAGTTTGGAGTGTGAATCAGTATTTTTGTCGGGATAGAATCCAAAATGCCTAATAATTACTCAATGATCAGGGAATTCCGGTCATGACCGCTGCAGAAATAATAGCCATCCGGAAGAATAGATTTATAGTGTTTTAACTCAATTTCGCTCTTGTCCTTTTTCTTCAGCCACACTCGAAGGTCTCTTACTATGAACTGAGAACCGTCTATGTTGTTGCAGACTTTTTCTGCTTGTTGATGGACATCATTCGGAATCCTGGTATATGCTTTTTCCTGCAGATTAGAGCAACCTTGAGTGAAAAGTGCCATTATTACAAAAAAACAGAACAAACAAAAAAATAATCTGAAACACATGCAATTATAAAACTGAATGTTTGAATTCAGTAATTATTATGTTTGTTGATAAACTAGCCTAAATTTCAGGGAAAGACAATCTTGGGAGGAAAATGAAGTGAAATTCTTTTATGATGAATTTTGCAGGTAAATTCATAAACTAAAATTACGTTTTTGTTCAGGAATTTGACTGGAAACAGGCTTATTTTCAATTTGTTGCTGGAAAGTTTTCATTTGTTTAAGAAAGAAATCATCTTCAGTCATTCTCAGCCGAACCTTTTTCAAGGTTGAATGGACAGTTGAATGATTACGTCCAATAATTTTGCCGATTTCATTAAGGGATAAAGAGGTGAGTTCTTTCAAAAGAAAAACCGTTGCCTGCCTTGCTTTGATATGCTTTCTGTCACGACTTTGAGAGCGAAGTCCGTCTTCTGAAATTTGGAACATAACGCATATGCGCCTGATGATTTTCTTTTCAGTCTCATCTGTATAATGTTCTGAAAATAATTTTTCTGTATCCGGTTTCTGCGAAGAATTATCAAGCCAATCTTTTAAAGCATATTGAGCTAATTCAGTTGTAAGTTCTTCATTTAACAAAGATGCATGAACTCCAAGGCGAATCAGTGCACCTTCAAGGCGCCCAATCCCGCCTTTTATATGCTGTACTATGAAATTTGCCAGTTCATTGCTCAAGGGAATTGCTCGCTCCTTTGCTTTGCTTTCAAGAATTTCAACTTTGGTTAGATTATCTGGCATTCCAATGTCAACAGTAAGTCCTGATTCCAGCTTCCCACAAAGTCCTGCACTGAGGCTTTGCATCTGGGTAGGTGGTTCCTTGCAGGCAATTACAATCTGGGCTTTTTTCTTGCGCAGAGCATTAATCGTATAAAGCAATTCTGTTTGACATTTTGAAGATGGGGTTAATGCATGTAAATCATCCAGAAGAAATACATCAACCTTTCTGTACTTGTCACGGAAGTCCTTCATTTTATTAATTCTGAGATGCGTGACAAAATTGTTTAAAAAATCTTCAGCGGAAACAAGTACAGTTTGTTTTTTTGGAATTGCATGCTGCATTTCATTGTTAATGCCTTCCAGAAGATGTGATTTACCTGAACCAGATTCACCGTAAATTATGAAGGGATTGAAGGCAATTCCCGGCATATCCACAACTGCTTTACATGCTCTGATTGCCAGAAGGTTGCGTTTCCCTGGAATGAAGGAGTCAAGCAAATTTACACTGGAGTTGCTGACAGCAGTTTCTGGCTGCTTAGAAGAAGGTTTTTCCTGCAGCTCAGGATTGTCAATTTTCGCAGCAAATTGTTCCTGGTTCAGATTAAATTCTGTCTGAACAGCTTTCCTGGTTTTTAAATTGCTGCCAATTTTATAAATAAATTTTTTTTCTGAAAATGGGGCTTTTTCAGGATAGAGCTTATCCAGAACTTTTGTCAGCAGTTTTTCATGGTTTGTCTTGATTTCGTAAAGGTAAACTTTATGCGGGATTCCGGCGATCACCACTTTAGCAGGTGTTATTTTCAATAACTGAAGTGAATTTAACCAAGATTGACTTGCATTAGCAGTTAATGAGCTTCGAACAGATTCTTTGAATTCCAGGGATTGTTTATGAGTCAACTCCATACTTCCAGAATTTCAAATCCATTTGCTGTATAAATCATCCCTGTTTTCATTTGATCTTGAAGTTATATACTGAGGGGAATTCACCTATCCAAGGTATGGAACCAGAGTAAAACTGGCCTGATCAGTCTAATGTAAATGAGGACAAAAGAGCAACAAAAAAGAATCACATAAAGATGAACTATTTACACACAAATAACTGATAATAAAGATAAAAATTTACAGTATTTTTTGAGTATAGTTGAGATACGTGATTCTTCCAAGAATTCAGTAGAATCATCTGCAATATGCAGTACAACATCAGTTCCTTTTGTTTTTTTCTTAGTTGCATCCATCTTGAAACTAGGGGAACCATCACATACCCATCTTACTGCTTTACTATTTGGTTGCTGACTCTTAGTAATAATCTCAACCTCTTTAGCTACCATAAAAGCTGAATAGAACCCTAAACCAAAATGACCTATAATATGATTCTTTGCATCCTTATCTTTATACTTACTTAAAAATTCTTCAGCTCCAGAAAAGGCTACTTCATTGATATATTTCTTAACCTCTTCTTTCGTCATTCCAATACCCTGATCAATAATATGCAGCGTATTGTTGTCCTTGTTAACTTTTACTTCAATCGTAGGATTGCCATATTCAACATTAGCTTCACCTAAACTACTAAGGTGCTTTAATTTTAAAGTTGCATCGGTTGCATTTGAGATCAGCTCCCTTAAAAAGATTTCATGATCACTGTATAAAAACTTTTTAATAAGCGGAAATATGTTTTCAACAGACACATTTATTTTTCCGGTTGCCATATAATTTGATTTAAAATTTTGTTCGGTTTGAGAGATTCAAAAAAAATACCAATAATGCTTTGCTGTCAAACTGACACCCAATGTAATGTATGTTTTATATATACGTCTAAGCCATTGTATATAGCTGAATGAGAACTTTTAACAAAGTTTTGTTTATCAAATAACAGAAATACTTAAACAAAGTAGTATCTTTGAAAAAGAAATAAGAATTATGGCAAAGGCAACAGGAAATAGTAAGGTGAAGAAGAAGCCAAGTGAGGATAGGCTTATAGCAATCTATATGGACTATGTACTTGTGAATGAAAGTACTCCTAGAAGTGTTTACAAGTTTGCTAAGGAGAATGATATAACCGAACAGGAGTTTTACGAATTCTTCGGAAGTTTTGATGGTCTAAGAAAGAAGATCTGGGATAAGTTTTTTGACAACGCCCTATCTGTCATGGAGAAGGCACCAGATTATCACTCCTTCAGTAATCGTGAAAAGCTACTCACATTTTTCTATACGTTCTTCGAGGTTTTAACCGCAAACAGAAGTTACGTACTCTACGCACTTAGTGAGCATAAGGATCGAATGAAAAATCTTGAACAACTTAAAGGTTTACGTAGAAAGATGCGCAGTTTCGCCAAGGATTTAATTGCTGATGGCAATAGTGACAAATCGTTCAAAATTTTTGAGCAGAGTGAAACTGTTTTTAGCGAAGGAGTATGGGTGCAATTCTTATTCCTGCTAAAGTTCTGGATGGAGGATAATTCTCCATCTTTTGAAAGTACAGATGTTGCAATTGAAAAATCTGTGCATACCGTATTTGATCTATTCGATAACACTCCTTTGGAGCGTGTGGTAGACTTCGGAAAGTTCTTGTGGAAAGAACGAATGGCCTAATATTAAGATTATGAAAACGATAGATAAAATTCCAACAGGCAAAATTGGCCGTACCAGTAAACTGGTTCAAACCGGTGTTAAGATTGGTGGGAATTACATCAAATATTACGGTAAAATGGCATTTAATTCTGAATTAACACGTGATGAGTTAGATGAAGACAATGCTACAGATATTTATGACGGATTGAAAAGTCTGAAGGGAAGTGCTTTAAAGGTAGCTCAAATGCTATCTATGGAGAAGAACCTACTTCCAGGTGCCTATGTAGAAAAGTTTAGCCTGGCGCAATTTAGTGTGCCACCACTTTCTGCACCATTAGTTAGAAAAACATTTAAAAAATATAACGGAGCATATCCTGAAGAGCTATATGATACTTTTGCAACCCAGTCGGTAAATGCCGCCAGTATCGGTCAGGTACATAAGGCGACAAAAGATGGGAAAAAACTTGCTGTGAAAATCCAATATCCGGGGGTTGCAGATAGTATCAGTTCAGATCTTGCGATGGTAAAACCTATTGCTCTGAAGATGTTCAATCTTTCAGCAAAAGATTCTGAAAAGTATTTCAAGGAAGTCGAAGGAAAACTTCTGGAAGAAACAGATTATATTCTGGAAGTGAAGCAAAGTAAGCACATTTCCAAGGCAGCTGCACACATTCCTAATATCAAATTTCCGAAGTATTATGAAGATCTTTCCAGTGAAAGGATCATTACTATGGATTGGATGAATGGAATGCATCTTAGTGAGTTCTCAAAACAGAATACGTCACAGGAACTTGCAGATAAAGTAGGACAGGCGCTATGGGACTTCTATATGTTTCAGATTCACGGATTAAAGATGGTACATGCAGATCCACATCCTGGTAATTTTATGGTGGATTCTGAGAATAATCTGATCGCCATTGATTTTGGTTGTATCAAACAGATTCCAGATGATTTCTATACTCCTTACTTCTCGTTGACAGATCGTAATAATCTTGATAATGCCGATTATTTTAACGAAAGATTATTGGAACTGGAAATTCTTCAGGAAAAGGATACAGATAAGGAGAGAAAGTTTTTCTCTGAAATGTTTTACGAGATGTTTGCGATGTTTTCAACTCCGTATCAATCTGAAGTATTCGATTTTACAGATAAAGAATTCTGGGATAATCTTTCCCAGCTAAGCGAAAAATATTCTAAGGATCCGGAATTACGTCGTATGAATGGAAATCGAGGAAGTAGACATTTCCTTTATATGAGCAGAACATTCTTCGGGTTATATAATTTGTTACATGATCTCAAAGCTAAAGTTGAGGTTAATAAGTTTAGAGGTCTCCTCTAATGGTTGATTTATTGGTTAGGTTGAAGAGAGCGTAGTTGTTGGTAGCAGCTGCGCTTTCTTTTTTGGTACTAAAAAAGCCCCCGGTCTATCCCGGGGGCTTTTATTCCGAAGAGAAAAATATATTAATTTCCAGCTTCCTGCTGTTCAGTATTAGATTCAATCTCTTTATTCTTCACATATTTTTCCAGCCATTGATCCTGTTCCCATAATACGTGCAGTACAGATTCCTTTGCGCTATAACCATGACTTTCCTTAGGCAACATCACCAATCTTGCAGTGGCTCCAAGTCCTTTAAGTGCATTAAAGTAACGTTCGCTCTGCATAGGATAAGTTCCCGAGTTATTGTCTGCTTCCCCATGAATCATTAATAATGGAGTATTCATTTTTTCTGCATGCATGAAAGGAGACATGGTGTTGTAAATTTCCGGAGCTTCCCAGTAATTTCTTTCTTCGCTTTGAAATCCAAAAGGAGTAAGGGTACGATTGTAAGCACCACTTCGAGCGATTCCTGCAGCAAATAGATCTGAATGAGAGAGCAGATTAGCAGTCATAAAAGCGCCATAACTATGCCCGCCAACAGCTACTCGATCACGATCCACGAATCCTCGTTCATCGACTGCATCGATAGCCGCTTTAGCATTTGCCACTAATTGATTTCTGAACGTGTCATTAGGTTCTTCATCACCTTCTCCTACAATTGGAAATGAGGCATCGTCAAGCACTACATAACCTCTGTTCACCCAATATACTGGCGATCCGTAATAAGGATATGTAAAGTCGTTAGCATTGGAAGTGTTCTGAGAAGCTGAATTTTTGTCCTTGAATTCTCTTGGATATGCCCACATGAACATAGGAAGTTTTTCCGGGTTAGACATATCATAACCGGCAGGAAGATAAAGCGTGGCATTTAGTTCCAGACCATCATCTCTTTTATAAGTGATCACTTCTTTATGAACGTCTTCCAGAGATTTGAAAGGATTGGCAAAATTGGTGATTTGGGTAAGTTTATTCTTAGAATCTATATCCCGGATAAAGTAATTAGGATACTCGGTAGAAGACTCGATACGAACCAGGATCTCACCTTTATCGATGTCCAGCGCTTCCACCAGACTTTCTTTTTGATCTTTTAGCTCAGACTGGTACATACGTTCAGTTTCACCAGAACTTAGATCGATTTTGTCCACAAAAGGAAATTGTCCATCCTCTGTAAAACCTGAACCCATTAGGAAAGCCTCATCTTTATCCAGTTCAAGAACCGAACGTCCCCATTTGTTTTTGGACATCACAAATCTACCTGGATCGCTGTATACATCCTGATAATTTCTATCGAAGATGATTTCAGGCTTCTGGGAGGCGTCGGATGGGTCGAATACATAGGTTTTCGTATTTCTGGTGTTCCACCAGTAATCGTTCGCTAAGGCAGTATTATCATCGCCCCAGGTAATTCCGCTCGCACGATTCTTAAGTTTAATGAGTGATTTTCCTTCACCCTTAAATGGCGCTTCAAGTTGAAAATATTCATCTCTGTATTCCACTTCTTTTTCAGGATCTCCGCCATCAAGAGCCACAACATATGTTAAAGTCGCAGGACGATCGCTTCTCCAGCTCCAATCTCGTTTGCCTTCTCTTTCTGCCATAAAACCTTTCGGCAGATCCTCAATGAGCGGTACTTCATTGATCATATTTACCAGTTGCCCATTCTTATCATATATACTTGTTTCTGAAGGAAATCTGTAATATGGAACCAGGTATGAGAATGGCTTTTCTAAATGTGTAACCATCACATATTCCCCATCTGAAGAAAAGGAGATGTCTGAATACATTTTAGGAGCCATCCATGACGAAACTGTACCATCCAGATTTACTTTCATGATCTCAGATCTGGCTAATTGTTCAAAATTATATTCATCATTAGGATTCTTCAGTAGATCCTGATAAGTTCTGTTCTGGGCTTCTTTCCCATCACTAACCGAAATTGTAGGACCCGAGGGAACTGAAGTTTCGGTATAGATCAGGGCTTTTCTGTCTTCAGGAAGAGTCGTGACCAGAATAGCAGAATTATCTCTAAACCAGTTTACAGTGCTGCGCATATTCGCATTAAGATTGGCCTCGGTAAGTTTTCTACCAACAGCATTTTTAATGTCAAGTACCCACAATTCCACTCCTGTATCTGTAGTATGAGTAAATGCCATCATACTTTCATCTGGCGACCATGAAAAATTTGTAAGTCGAGGGTTTTCCGGAAGTCCGTTGACCTGCACCGGTTCTTTTTCTTTTACAGATTTAACTTTGAAATTATTGTAATAACGTGCCCTGCTATTAATATTGGTCACGGGGTTAATTCTCAAACCACCAAGGCGTAATTCTTCTTCGCTTAGTTCAGCTATACTTTTAAATTGATCCCGGTATAGGAAGATCATCATTTCTGCATCACTATCTATAAGAGTGGAAGGTGCCAGGGGAACATCGATAAGTTCAAGGATTTCCTGCGGTGGTTTCTGGTAGTCCAGGTTTTCCTGAGCTGCCATTTCATTAAGGAACAGAATGGATCCCGCCAGACATAACAAAAGTCGGTTCATAATGTAAATTTTAGATTTGAATTTAAATGATTACAAGCTTAATTGTAGTGTTAATGTTTCTTATATTGCGCGTCGGAATTTTCGCAAATTCATTAAATTTAATAAGAATTATTTTTAATATCATAATTTTTACCCATGTATCAAACAAAAATTGCAGGATTAGGAAAATATGTACCGGAAAATGTTGTCACGAACGATGATCTTTCGAAACTGATGGATACGAACGATGAGTGGATCACCGAGCGTACCGGAATTAAAGAAAGAAGACATATAAAGAAAGGAGATGGCAACACTACTGCAAGCATGGGAGTGAAAGCTGCCAAAATTGCCATCGAAAGAGCAGGGGTTTCAAAAGACGATATTGATCTTATTGTATTCGCAACACTAAGTCCAGATTACTACTTTCCTGGGTGTGGAGTTCAGGTTCAGGAAATGCTGGAGATAGACACCTGTCCTGCCCTTGATGTCCGTAACCAGTGCAGTGGTTTTATTTACGCAGTTTCAGTAGCAGATCAATTCATCAAGACGGGAATGTATAAGAACGTACTGGT
>NZ_CAJWRQ010000110.1 GCF_913046405.1 uncultured Christiangramia sp. | reverse complement strand
TTTCCGAAGAAATAAAGGAATACTGAAGTTTACGCCCACCTTATAATTCTCATTGGCAAAACTTCTTAAAATATCGGGATCACCACTTAAAAAATTATATTCCAGATCCAGCTTTGGAAGTAATTTATTCGCCTTCAATCTTCTGTCAAATTCCAGAATCTCCACCTTATACTCCAATGACCGAATCTTTGGGTGTGTAGCGATTTCAGTATCGCTTAAAAATTCGGAAGGAATCGTGCTATTCTCAAACAACGCATCTTCAGGATACACACGCTCCCTAATTACTAAAGGCGTATTATTTTCAGCCCATAAATAGGTTCCTAACTGTTGAGAAGCCTTGAAAAACTTAAGCCGTGCCTGCTCCAGACTCAGCTTACGGTCCTGTATTTGAATATCGGCTTCCAGAGTATCAATAGCCGGCTTATCCCCTACTTCAAAACTGGAAAGGATTCCGTCATATCGAAATTGTGCATTCTCAATAAAATTATTGTAAAGCTTAAGTTCCCGATATGCACTAATCCAGTCAAAATAAGCTACTGATGCTTCATACAAGACTTTGTTTACCGCCAGTTGTTGATCTGCAATGGACTGCTGCTGGTATGCTTTTGCCTGTTGTAAAGCAGCCATTCGTTCGTTGATGAACAATCCCTGTCCTATTGTCACAGAGATCCCAGCTGCGAACAAACCATCATCTGGCACCGTGTTTTGCGGATTCAAATAGAAGCCTTCGTTCTGTTCAAATTTAGCCTTTAGTTCAACTCCATACCAGGTTGGGATTTTGAAAGCTGCATTAAATAGATCATAATACTGAGTATCCTTAAAATCCTTTCGATCATAATTGGCCTCTATCTTCGGGTCAAACCCACCTCTAGCCTTGAGCAATTCTGCGTCACCAAGATCGGCTTTCAACCTTGCTTGTCTAACTACCGGATGAAAGGTTTTAACCATCTGCAGGTATTCCTCAAAATTGAGTACTATACTATCCTGAGTCTGGCCATATTGTAACACAGGCAGAAGCAGCAAGGCAATAAGCAAAGTCTTTTTTAAATTCATTCCTTCTTATCGGTTTGAGTTTGACCTTCCGGAGTATAGTAATTTGGAGGGAAGCCATTCAAATGACGCCATAATTCATACCATATCGGTACGTCTTCCAGCAAAGCCAGGGTATTAGCCCCCGACCCCACTCTTAAAGCATCTGGCCATTCATGATCGTTTTCATCTGGAGCCAGTAAAACTCTGTATTTTCCATTCGGACTAATAAAATTCTCTATAGCCACTACTTTGGCTCCATAAGTACCGTAAGATACATTTGGCCATCCGCTGAAAACGATCGCTGGCCAGCCGTCAAACTGAACTCTAACCTCTTCACCCTTATGCAATAGCGGCAAATCAATTGGTTTCACAAAGGTTTCCACAGCAAGATCATAATCTGAAGGCATGATATTCACCAGCTGCTCTCCTTCTTTAAAAGTTTCACCAATCCCGGCTTTTATAGCCTTATTTATATATCCATTCTGCGGAGCTTTGACATAGTAAAGATCCTGCCTCATTTCATAATTCGTATAAGCGTTCTCCAGTTTACTCACTTCAGCCTGAGCATCGAATTTCCCTGATTCTGCGGAAGAACGATCACTCTGAGTCTTGGAGATCTTATCGCTATATTCTGCAGCTGTACGATTAATTTCGATCCTGGCATTTATAATATCATTTCTACTCGCCATAAGCTTATTTTCTTGCGAAATAAGTTTAGCTTGAGTTTCCTGTAGTTTAAGTCGCTTTTCTTCAACATCTGTCATCGCTTTCAAACCTTCTTCCTGAAGGGTCTTAGTACGATTAAATTGAGTTTCAGCAATGCTTAGATTTGTCTTAGCAGCCTGCAGATCAATGCTGTCACTTTTGGTTTTCAGTTTTGCCTGCTCCAGTTTGTTTCTCGCCTGTTCCAGTTTGAGTTCGCGCTCCTGAGCCAGCGCCTGCAACTGCGTGCCTAAAGCCGAGATCTTTTGATCGTAGGATTTCAATGAATTAGATTTGGAGGCTACCTGGTCACCGGTTCTTTCTACCAGGGATGGATCAAAATATTCATTTTTAACTTCGGTAATATGTAGGATCGTATCTCCTTTTTCAACATAATCTCCTTCATTTACGAACCATTTTTCGATTTTACCCGGGATGACCGACTGTATTGTTTGTGGCCTTTGCTCTGGACTTAATGTAGTCACAGATCCATTTCCCGATATCGTCTGGGTCCACGGAAGAAAAAGTACGATGACTCCGAAGATCGCAGAGAACTTCAGCAATCTGTTGAAGTATTTAAAGTGTCTTGTATGCAGAACCTTTTTCCCGGCTTTGAATTGCCTTAGGTCAACATGCTCATTCAATGGATTTCTGGTAATATTAAGCATAGTCTTTAAAGATTAGATTCAAGTTTACCATCACGAAGAATGATATGACGATTACAACGATTCTGCCATACCTCGTCTCCACTGGCAACTATGATAGACCATTGTTGATCTTCAGCCATTAGATGATCTACAATTCGTTTCTCATCTTCATAATCAATTTGATGCAAAGGTTCGTTGAGGATCAACAATCTTGGCTCGCGCAATAAGGTCCTGGCTAAAATGATCTTTTTGGCGATGGTATGAGGTAATTTCATTCCTTCAGGATAAATTAAAGTTTCCAGACCATCGGGTTGCTGACGTACAAATTCTTTCAAACCTGTCTTATCCAGTACTGAAAAGATCGCAGAATTAGTGATCGTATCATCACCGAAAGTAAGATTGTCGAATAAAGTACCTTCAAACAGTGATTCTTCTGTGAGCGACTGCCCAAGCAAACCATGATAATAGTTTAGATCTATATTCTTCAACGAAATCCCGTTCACGTAGATTTTTCCCTGAGTAGGTTCTACCAGTCCTGCAATGATCCTGAGTAGCAAAGATTTCCCGGAACCATTTGGACCTTTGAGCAGAATCTTCTCTCCCGCCTTGATCGTTAAATTAATATCTTTTAGAATTTCCTGTCCATCAGGCGTTTTAAAACCAATATTCTTAAGTTCTATTTCCAGATTTTTATGTTCTGAAAAAGAAGTGTCTCCACCAGATCTTTCAAGCTTTTTATCAACTACTTCCCCAAGTTTTTCGAGGGAAGTTAGCAGGTCGTAAAAGTTTTCCAGTCCCATGATCATCTTCTCTACAGAACTAATGATCAATAAGATGATGATTTCTGCGGCTACAAACTGCCCGATATTCATTTGCTGATTAAGCACCAGGAAACCTCCAATTAAAAGTAAACCGGCAGTAACAAGTGTTTTGAAACCTACCATTTGAATGAACTGAAGCTTAAGCACCTGGAAGTGGCTCTCTCGTTCTTCAAGGTATTTGGTTACAAGCACATCATTCTTTTGGATAGCATGTTTGGTTTTACCAGCTACTTTAAAACTAATTAAGGTTCTGGCTACTTCCTGTATCCAATGAGCGATCTTATACTTCATTTTCGATTCCTTGATACTCGTATTCAAACCTCGTTTCGCAGTAAATCTGAAAACTAAATAAATTAGAAGCACCAGTAGTATTCCGTAGAAAATAAAGAAAGGGTGATATAGAGAAAGTAGTATTAATCCAAAAACGATCTGCAAAATTGCCGCTGGAAAGTCCAGAACCAGTTTCGCGATCCCCTTCTGTATCGTAATGACATCAAAAAATCTATTGGCGAGCTCTGGAGGATAAAAGTTTTCAAGCTCAGACATCTTGATCTTCGGAAATCTATAAGTAAATTCAAAAGACGCTCTGGTAAATATTTTCTGCTGAATGTTCTCCAGAATTCTAATCTGCATTAGCTGAAGCACACCAACAAAAGCAACTCCTAGAGTTACCAGAATTACCAGAATGATCCACGAAGTAGTGATACGAGCACCCTGAATTAGGTTTACAATTGCCTGAATTCCCAGTGGTACCGACAGGTTTACCAATCCAGCGAATATTGCGTAATAAAGGATTTGCAGAAAATCTTTTTTATCAAGCTTTAGCAAGCCAACAAATCGCTGCCAGGCGGTCATTTTTTCTTCAGCCATTGAGTTCAATTTTTAAGGTATTGATCACGAGGTCTTTAAAATAATTGGATACACTTTTCTTTTCTGTACAGTCTGTGATCGACTGAATATGATCTTTTAGGAAATGCTGATGTAATGCGCCGTCCAGAACCATGCTGGAGAGACTAAGAGAATATTGATAATCTGATGACACTTCAGAAATCATTTCTGCTATCCTGGTAACCAGTCTCTTATAGATGGAAAAATAACCTTCTTTATTATCTGTTTCCACCTCTTTCGTGAGATAGGACTTTGAAGATTCATTAATGATGATATGGTTCAGGGCAACCTCGTTAATATGCTGAAATCTAAAATCCTGAACAACAGGATGCGTGATCACTTCGATGGCTTTCAGTAATTTTTCATTAGAGTCTGAAATGCCATATGTCGACATTGTTAATTGAAATTCTTTCCAGCCCCAGAACCAGTTGGTAATATATACCAAAAACTTATGCTTGTTCTCGAAATAGCGATAAATAGAACTTTCGTTTGACTTGATCTTGACACCTAGTTTTTTGAAGGTGAACTTCTCAAAACCTATATCGTCAATGAGAAGGATTCCCTGCCCTACGATCTTTTTCCCTAACTCACTGGACTCAGGATCTTTCAGAAATAATTCTGAATTTACCGAAATATTAATGTTCTGATATAATTTATCCACCTAATCTTATTTCAGGCAAACCTAATAGTATTACTATTAATATATGATAGTTTATATCTTAATTAACAGTTGTTAAGCTTTCACAGACATAAGAAACCCGGAAAATTTTCCGGGTTATAATCTTAAACTTCCTGAACACCGGGTTCCAGCGGTGCTTCTATTAGTTTTTCAGGTGTTATAGGTAGCTCTCGCATTCTTTTACCGGTAGCATTAAAAATGGCATTCGATAGTGAAGCGGCGACACTGGTTATTCCAAGTTCCCCAATTCCTTTGATTCCCATTTTGTTAGCGATCTTATCTTCTTCTGGAAGAAAAATAACATCAATGTTCGCCATATCCAGGTTCACCGGAACATGGTAATCTGCAAAGGAACGGGTAATGAAATTCCCGAAATTTGGCTCCACATCTGTCTTTTCGGCAATCGCCATTCCTGCTCCCATGGTAAGTCCGCCAATTATTTGTCCGTATGCAGTTTTAGGGTTTAAAATTTTTCCAGCAGCTCCAACATTAACCATTCTCTCGATCCTCCACATTCCTGTATCTTTATCTACCCAGACTTCAGCGAAGTTGGCACCAAAAGAGAATACAGAATGTTTTTCAAATTCTGTAGAAGGCTCGGCCATCCCGGTCATTTCAAATTTGGTTAGCTGATTCTGCTTCAAAAGTTCAGCTAAGGCAACCTCTTGATCTTCAGGAATACTTCTATTATCTTTTAGTTTCATGACGGCATTCTCACAGGCAGCTCTGGCACCATTACAATAAGATGCAGCACCCCATGATCCTCCAGACCCAGGAGTTACCGGGAAGTTGGAATCTCCAAGTTCTACTTTGACCTGTTCCACTGGAATCCCTAGATATTCCGCAGCAGTTTGAGCCACGATCGTATAAGTTCCTGTACCAATATCGGTCGCATCCATTTGTATAGTCGCTTCTACCTTCTCTTCAACAAGCTCCAGCAGTACTTTTGCGTGCGTTTTGCGATAAGGTGAATTTCTGGATGCCGCACTAACACCATATCCTACAAGCCAGTTTGCTTTTATATTCGTTCGAGGTTGGTTCTTGCGATTTTTCCACCCAAATTTTTCAGCGCCAATGCGCAAACATTCAACCAACAATCGTGATGAAAAAGGTTGGTTCTTATGAAGATCTGTTTGAGTATCGTTTTTGATCCTAAATTCTAATGGATCCATCTTTAACTTCCAGGCCATTTCATCCATCGCAGATTCCAGTGCAAAACTTCCCGTAGCTTCTCCCGGAGCTCTCATCGCAAACGGTGTTTGAAGGTTCATGGGCATCAGTCGCTCGGTCACCTTGGCATTCGGACTGTTATATAACATTTTTGAAACCATTCCGCACGGTTCCTGGTACACTAGATTCGGGGAAGTATGCGATAAGGTATCATGAGAAAGTGCCGTCAAGGTTCCATCCTTTTTAGCGCCAATCTTCATGGTTTGCTCGTTCTTTTGTCGCAGTCCGGTATTGGTAAACATCTGTGTCCTGGTAACGGTTACCTGCACAGGTCTTCCAACCTTCTTGGCCGCCATGACCGCGAGGGTAACATGCCGCTCTACATTAAGTTTGGAACCAAATCCTCCACCAACATATGCTGCGATGACTCTCACATCCTTCTGCGGAATCTGAAATGTATCTGATATGGCTATGGTAGCATCTTCCAACATTTGCTGACTAGCATAAGCAGTGACTTTACCATTATTCCACTCGGCAATCACCGCATGAAGTTCCATGGGATGATGATGTTCGATCGGGGTTATATAAGTCTGCTCGATGACCTCATCTGCTTCAGCAAGTCCTTTATCCATATCTCCACGAGAATAATCTGAATCCTCACCTGGAAAAAATGCGTTTCCTCGTTCTTTATCAAAATGTATCGCAGGATCACTTGCCTTGCTATATTCGAATTTAACCAGTCTCGCAGCATATTGAGCCTGTTCAAAAGTTTCAGCAACCACAACCCCTACGTATTCTCCATAATAGTGCACTTTATTACTCTGAAGTACCGGTGCAATTGTATCTGTAGCGATTTGATAGCGATCCTTCTTAAAATCGTTGAGCTTTTCAGCATTCTTGTGGGTTATTACCGCAAGTACGCCGGCAGCATTTTCTGCTTCCGTGGTATCTATAGAAACTATGGTTCCTTTTGCAATGGTACTATTGATACCCTGTGCGTAAACTTTATTCTTTATAGGAAATTCTGAAGCATACGTGGCTTTTCCCGTAACCTTCAAGTGTCCTTCTACCCGGTCTATAGCTGCACCAACTCCAGTTTTATTAATTGTGTTCATTTTATAAATTTTTGAAATTGGTTATGCTGTTCGATTTGTAGCCTGCTGCAGTGCGCGCACTATAGCTTTCTTACCCATCTCGACCTTGTATTTATTCTTCTCAAATGGTTTAGCGTCTTTTAAAGCAATTTCAGCCGCCTGCTCGAAGTTTTCAGTATTCGCTTTCTTACCTTTTAGAAAATCTTCAGCTTCTGAAAGTTTCCAGGGTTTATGAGCAACTCCACCCATGGCCAGACCTACTTTGGAAATCATCCCATTTTGAATAGACAATCCTGCTGCGACTGAAATAAGCGCAAAAGCATAACTGGAACGTTCTCTAATCTTCAGGTAATAGTAATTATCTGCAAATTCCGGAGAAGATAAATGTATCTGCGTTATAAGCTCTCCTTTTTCTAGAGTAGTATCTTTTTCAGGTCTATCGCCGGGCAATCTATGGAATTCGTTAAATGGAATTTTACGAGTGGAACCATCTGTCTTCTGAACCTCAACTTCTGCTCCCATCGCAGCAAGCGCAACGCACATATCTGAAGGATGTGTAGCGATACATTCCTTGCTATAGCCAAAAATTGCATGCACTGCATTCATTCCATCAATGGCGCCACAGCCAGAACCTGGTTCTCTTTTATTGCAAGGCATCGAAGTCTCGAAAAAATAGGGACATCTGGTTCTCTGCAGTAAGTTACCTCCATTGGTAGCCATATTCCTGATCTGTGCAGTCGCAGCAGATAGCATCGCCATGGATAATAATGGGTAATTCTGACGGATATCTGGGTGATTTGCAGTATCTGAGTTACTTAGCATCGCTCCAAGACTCCAGCCTCCAGATTGGTTTTTTTCAATTTTATTGAATTCAAGATTATTAACATCCACTAATTGATCGGGACGTTCAACATCTTCTTTCATTAGATCCACCAGATTAGTTCCTCCGGCCAGGTAATGTGTCGTTGCAGTAGTTTTCTGCAAAGCTTCCTGTGTATTTTTGGCATTCGTATAAGTGAATGGTCTCATATCTGGTTGGTATTAAGCGTTCTTTGCATTTTCCATTTGTTCCTGGGTAGCAAATTCCCAGGTTGGCATTTCACTATCTCCGGAATGAACCTCCTTAAAGGCCTGCACAATATTATTGTAAGCACCACAACGGCAAATATTTCCAGACATACGCTCTCTGATTTCTGCTTCGGAAAGTTTCAGGTCTTTTTTGATCGTTTTCAGATCTTCAGTTAAATAACTGGCTTCTCCATTTTTAGCTTCCTCGAGTAATGCTACAGAAGAACAAACCTGTCCAGGAGTACAATATCCACATTGGTAGCCATCGTGTTTCACAAAGGCTTCCTGCATAGGATGAAGCTTACCATAGCTGGCAAGACCTTCTACCGTGGTGATCTCTTTTTCGTTGCAGGTGGCTGCAAGAGTTAAACAGGATAATTTTCTTTTACCATCGATCATCACTGTACATGCCCCACATTGTCCATGGTCACAACCTTTTTTAGTTCCGGTAAGAGCAAGACGTTCCCTAAGTGCATCCAGCAAACTCATTCTCGAATCGATATTTAGTGGTTTGCTCATATCATTCACTCGCAAATTCACTTTTACCTCATTTAATAAAACCCGTACTTCTTCCGGAAGGTCTTCCATATTGCTGGCAAACAGGTCATTTGTAAAGTATGATGTAGCCCAGAGACTCATACTCGCCACTGAGACCTGCTTTAAAAAGGTTCGCCTTGAGGAACCTTTCAGCCCCATTTCATCAAAAACCTTCTTTTCATCATCGGTGAAGTCATCTGCCTCAACCTTGGCTTTCCATTTGTCTAAATCTTTCATGTAATTATTTTTGGAGGTAAGTCTACCCTTTAAAATTACATAATTGAGATTTGGCAAATGTTACTGAAGTGTTAACAGCCAACGTTGATGAAGCATTTGAAGCTCCTTTTAGCCAAAGTTTATTATTAACTGGAAAATATCAGATGCTTAGATCAAGTCCGAACTTGAGGATAAGCCGAAGTCCAACATAAAATATCAGGACAGCAGTCAATATTCCCAAGACTTTTAAATTGAATTTTTTACTGCTTAGATAAGAACCAATAATTCCCCCTAAAACTACAGCTATGATTAATTTCAAAAGCAGATCTGTATCAAGTTTAAAAGTATTTGCCATATGAAGTCCCACTAATCCAGCGATACTATTTACGAGTATAAATACTGAAGCCAGGGAGGCGATGATACGTGCATTCTTCCACCTCATTAGGTTGAGTACAGGCGAAAGGAAAATTCCACCACCAATTCCGGAAATACCTGATAATAATCCAATACCTCC
>NZ_CAJWRQ010000109.1 GCF_913046405.1 uncultured Christiangramia sp. | reverse complement strand
ATCCAGAAACTTCGATTTTAGTTCGGGAGTAGGGATCATACAATTATCCTTTTTCCCGAACCATTTATATCGATTACTAGCTACGAGATCATAAATACTATCTCTCAAACCCTCAGGTAGAAATAAGAAGTTTTTCAGTAAAGAATATCCTCCATTGAGGTCTCTTGAGATTTCCAGGGCTGCAGTAGATTTTCTATAATATGCCACACCGGGTTCAATCAGCATAATAGAATCCAGATCTTCAGGATCAAAACCTCTTTCTTCAATAAGTCGTTTCCCGGTTTCACTTTGTAAGGATGCGAATCTAAACTTATCTTTACGGTCATGTTTTATAATGAACTGCACCGCGTTATTGCAAAGGTTACAAACGCCATCGAACAATATGATCTTATGTTTGGAAGTATTTTCCATAACTATTTCTTTTTAGCAGATTGTACGAGTTCAAGTTGAGCCATTCCAACCGAAGTGGTGAAAATACCATAATTCACCAGAGCTTTGTCTTTTTCTATATTATCGATCGTTCCAACTGCTTTTCCATCTTCAAGCCGAACACGATCGCCAATCTTTAATTTAGCTTTTGGTTTATTGGCTTCCTGCTTTTTTAATTGCGTTTCTTTTTTCTTCTCTTCCTTTTTCTTTTCCCGAATTGGTTCAATTCTTTTCTGAACCTCCTTTTTCAACTGTTCTTCTTTGTTTTTCTTGGCTTTAAGCTTCTTGGCACTTTCTTTTTTTCGTTTGGAATTTTCTATTTCCACTAGCTTTATAAATTCTCCAATAAGCTCTTTCTTTTTTTTATTGCTGAAGTATTTTTCACTTAGATCATTGACCTTCTGACCAAGATAGATCATTCGCTGATTGGTATCGTACAGTTCCTGATAGCTTTCCAATTTTTGCTGAATCCTGGAATTTGTTTCTTCCAGTTTTTCTTTTTCTGCTGCGGCCTTTTCTTCTTTGGTCTTAAGACTGTCGGTTGTTTTTCTAAGGTTAGAACGCTCCTTCTGAAGGTTGGCTATACTTCGATCAAATCTAATCTTACCACGCTCAACCTTCTTTTTGGAACGATTAATCAGGCTATATGGAATTCCGTTTTTCTGGGCAACTTCAAAGGTAAAGGAGCTTCCGGCTTCTCCAACCTGAAGTTTATAGATTGGTTCTAGCGTTTGATTATCGAACATCATATTCGCATTGCTCATCTCTGGCAATTCATTGGCCAGTTTCTTCAGGTTAGCGTAATGTGTTGTAAGTATTCCGAAGGATCCTTTTTCATAGAAAACCTCCAGAAATGTTTCAGCTAAAGCACCACCAAGTTCTGGGTCACTTCCCGTACCAAATTCGTCAATTAGAAACAATGTTTTGTCATCACATTTCCGCAGAAAGTAATTCATGTTTTTAAGTCGGTAGCTATACGTACTAAGGTGATTTTCGATAGATTGATTATCACCAATATCGGTAAGAACTTTGGAGAACAGGCACATTCTACTATACTCATGAACCGGAATAAGCATTCCGCTCTGGAGCATTACCTGCAAAAGTCCAACAGTTTTAAGAGTGATACTTTTACCACCCGCATTCGGACCTGAAATAACCATTATTCGGTTATCGGCGCCTAGTTCAATGCTCTGTGGATATGTTTTTTCGTTCTTTTTCTTATTATTCAGAAGTAATAGAGGGTGGTAGGCATCCTTCAGAAATAATTCTCTATCCTTAGTGATCTTTGGTAAGATTCCCTCGATCTTATATGCGTACTTGGCCTTCGCGGAGATCACATCCATTTCACTTAGAAGATCCTGGTGCTCTACCAGAACTTCACGATAGGGTCTGGTAAATTCTGTAAGTTCTTTTAAAATACGCTTAATCTCTTCCTTTTCCTCGTATTCTAAATTGTTAAGTTCCCGGGTGTATCGATGAGTAGCTTCCGGCTGAATATAAACAATACTGCCGGTTTTGGAATTCCCCATGATTCCACCTTTTACCTTACGGCGATACATAGATTTTACAGCGAGTACTCGCACATTCTCCACAACACTTTCTTTGATCTCGTCAAGATACCCATAACCGTTGTAAGTGGTTAAGGCTGAATTAAAACTTGTATTTATCTGGCCCTTCACTGCATTGATCGATCTTCGCAACTGTTGTAAATAGGTGGAAGCATCATCTTTCATTTCTCCAAACCTATCAATAACCGAATTGACCCTTTCTACAAGACTTAGGTCATATTCCAGATGCGAAACAGTTTCAGACAAAGCGGGATAGAGATGCTTATTTTTTCTGAAGAATTTCAGATGATTGTTCACCGTTTCATTCAATGAAGAAATCTTTCTGAAACCTCCAATTTCCAGAACCGACTCCTCTATAGCCAGTAATCGAAGCTCAGGTTGAATACTATCGAATCCGTGATTCGGGATCGCTTCATCCTGGGTTTTGGATTTAATAAATTCGTTGGTTTGATCGAGTCCAAAAACGGTCTTCTGAAAACTCGGGTATGGTTGGATCTTAAGAGCCTTATCTTTTCCCTGTCCTGTAATGCATAGTTCGCTAACCTGTGCGCATACTACCGGAAATTCCAAATCATCAAGACTCCTGGAACTAATTTTTATCATATCAATTTTTCCCTACATTTGAGGTTCTACAAAGTTACTCAATTCTCATGAACGTAAGAATAGATCAAAGCTGGAAAAAAGTTCTGAATGCTGAATTTGAAAAGGATTATTTTAAAAATTTAATCCAATATGTAAAAAAGGAATATACCGAGCATAAATGTTTTCCTCCAGGTAGTGAGATTTTCGCTGCTTTTGATCATTCGACTTTCGATAATACCAGGGTAGTTATCCTGGGTCAGGATCCATATCATGGAGTAGGGCAGGCGAATGGTTTGTGTTTTTCTGTTCGTGATAATGTCCAGATTCCTCCTTCGCTAATCAATATTTTTAAAGAGATCGAGACTGATTTGAATAAGCCTGCGCCTTCCAGCGGAAATCTCGAAAGATGGGCAGATCAAGGTGTACTTTTATTGAATGCAACCTTAAGCGTGAGAGCTCATCAGGCCGGTTCCCACCAAAATAAAGGCTGGGAAATTTTCACAGATGAAGTGATCAGGCTCATTTCCGAACAAAAAGAAAATGTTGTTTTTATACTTTGGGGTGGTTTTGCCAAGAAAAAATCCAAGCTAATCGATAGTTCGAAGCATCTAATTCTAACCAGTGGTCATCCATCACCTTTGAGCGCGAACAGAGGATACTGGTTTGGAAACAAACATTTTAGCAAAGCCAATGAGTATTTACAATCAAAAGGTAAAAATCCAATTAACTGGTAAGTGTACTCAATAATCATAATTAGAATCTATAACCCAGGTTAACCATAAACTGACCAACGATAGTTGGAGATTGGTCACTGAACAAATTTCTTCCAATACCACCGCTTAGGTCTAATAAAAAGCCTCCTTTAGATACAAATTTACCACCCAGACCGAATCCTATGGCGAAGTCGGTATAGTCATGATTGTCATAAATATACTCATCAATGCCTGCGTCGTAGTAATACCCATCTTCATATTCACCGTTGGATAACATTCCGAAACCATGAACATAAAAGCCACGGGCATATTTCGAACTAAAGAAATGCTTGTATTTACCGGTTAGAGAGAGCTCTTTGTAATAAGCATCATTTAAATAATCATCTTTAGTTGGATGGTAAAAAGCTTCGATCGCCCAGGTAGAATTTTCAGATATTATGCGTTCATAGGTAATATCCACAATACCGAAAGCAACAAGATTAAAAGCATTCAGGCTAAATTCCTGTTTTCCTAATTTCCTTGAATTTGCATTGGAAATACTGTCGTTGGTCTGGCTAAAACCCAGAGATGTAGCTGCTAAAAGCAAGCAGGTAAGTAAAAATTTCATTTGTAGAAGTAGATTATTTGGCCCTGAAATTATGAATTAATTCCTTATTATCTACTTTTTCGGAAATAAGTTTAAGTCTTTTTAAATAATCCTGAACTTCAGTTAGATCCTGATCGGCAATTTGCTGCTGACTCCAATGGGTAAGATCAAGCCATTTTCTGATATCTTCTAGTTTTTGACCATATCTCTCTGCCAGTTCAACATCTATATTTTTCTGAATTTTGAAATTGCTTGTTTCAGTATTTAGAACCTCCAGCATTCTTACAAGTTCGTCTGGTTTTTCATCGATTGCTTTTTGAGAAGCTGCTATCACAAAACAAGGCCATGGAGTAGGGCAGTCGGCAATAAGTCGGAAGGTATTATTGTCCACCAGAGGTTTTGTGGTGAAATGTTCCCACATAAAATACTGCGCATCATCCTGTCTCAAAGCCTCAATAGCTCCTTCCAGATTATGAACAATCTCAAATTTGAGTGAATCTGTATTCCATCCAACATGTTCAGCATTTACATAGGCCATTAGATGTGAGCCGCTTCCTTCACGGCTAATTGCAGCCTTTGTACCCTTGAGATCTTTGATGTTTTTAAAGGAAGATCTCCCATCAACATGAATTCCCCAAATAAGCGGACTTCCAATATAATTCTGAATGATCTTGCTTTGATTTCCATTTATGATGTCGCGACTTATACCTTCTGTTAGTATAACTGCTACGTCTATTTCCTCTTCCCGAAGCAAATTACACATCGCTCCTGTACCTTCCGGAACTTCTATCCACTCGAGGTCTATTCCTGCTTCTGTGAATTTGTTATTCTCTATACAGCGATGCCAGGGTAAATTAAAATGCTCCGGTACACCACCAACTTTGATCTTAGTCATTTGAATGCTTTTCTTTTAGATAATCATATATCGCATATTGCGAACGCACTGTTTTTTCATCATCATCCTTCTGAACATAGGTATTGGTTTCTTCCTTATCCTGAATACGAGCTTTCACATTATCCTTTAACTGAATATTCAGTATGTCCTTGAATTCGTTAAAAATATCTTCATCCAGCACTGGAGAGATGACTTCAATCCTGCGATCAAGATTACGACTCATCCAGTCTGCACTCCCATAGAACATTTTTTCATCACCCCCGTTTTCAAAAAGATAGATTCTACCATGTTCCAGAAAACGATCAACTACACTCGTAATATAAATATTTTCACTCATGCCTTTAACTCCTGGAATTAGACAGGTAAAACCGCGTATCAGCATTCTAATCTCCACACCCGCTTCGCTTGCCCTGTATAGTAACTCGATCATTTCCTCATCTTCAAGGCTGTTCATCTTGGCGGTAATTTTAGCTTTCTTACCATCTCTGGCATTTTCGATCTCGTTGTAGATCAACTTGGTGAATTCCTGTCTGGTAGAAAATGGAGAGATCAAAAGGTTCTTTTCTCTCGGGATGATCAGTTCACCTTCCAGCACTTTGAACAAGCGATCGAGTTCTTTAGTGATCAGTTTGTTTGCTGTAAAAATTGCATGATCGCAATAAATTTCAGAAGTCTCTGCATTGAAATTTCCGGTTCCAATATAAGCATATCGTACAGTTTCATTATTCTCCTGCCTTTTTACCAACATGATCTTGGAATGCACTTTCACCTTCGGAAAAGAATAGATCACATGAGCGCCTTTTTCTTCAAATTTCCTTCCCCAGCTAATATTGTTTTTCTCATCAAATCTCGCTTTGGCTTCAACAAAAACAGTAACATTCTTACCATTCTCCAGAGCCTGCATTAGGGAATTGGTCAGTTTGGACTCATCGGCTACCCGATAAAGAGAAATACTAATATCAGTAACCTTATCATCTGCCGCGGCCTGTTCTACAAATTTCTCAACATAATCAAAAGACATAAAAGGAAAATGCAGCGCCTGATCTTTCTCTAATATAGATTTAAAGTAATCATCACTTTTTTCCAAAGTTTTATGGGGTAGTGGAGGAAGCTTTTTAAAATGAAGATCCTTATTGCCACTTGGATCAGGGAAAGTAAAAAAGTCTTTAAAGTTATGATATTTCCCTCCAGGCATCATGTCGATTTTCCCTAATTTCAGAAGTTTCCTGATTTTTCTATGAACAGGATCTGGCATACTTGCATCATAAAGTAATCTTGTAGGCTGCCCATCTGTTCTTTGCTTTAAAGATTCATAGATCTTTTCTGCCAGTACGCCTTCATATATATCGTCGATATACAGTTCAGCATCTCTGGATAATTTAATTTCATAAATTCCTGTAATATCGCTTTCAGGAAAAATTTTAAACAATTGATGTCTTAGAATTTCATCTAAATAAGTGATTTGATGTTTTTCTGCTTCATCTTTAAAGGTCACGAATCGGCCACATTCTTCTACCGGTATATTGACAATGGCTAATTTATTTTCATCTTTAAAAGTAACCAGAAAATAAAGGATAGAATTTTTTAAAAATAGCTCATTTTCTTCATTCAGATTAACAAGTATTGGATCTAAATGTTGCTGAATGTTCTCTTTAAAATAATCTTCAGCAAAGGCCTTTTGCTTTTGATCGTAATGATCTGCCTCCAGTAAGAATATATTGTTCGCCGCTAGTTCCGGAATGATCTGTTTTTTATAGATATCACCAAACTGATTTTGTTGCTTTTTAACTTCTTCGATGATCTGTTTAGTGATCCTTGAAGGTTTGAGGGCTAGTTTTTTCCTGATACTTTTCTTCACCCTTTTCATCTGGCGTAATTGAGAAACACGTACGCGGAAATACTCATCCAGATTGGAAGAAAAAATTGCCAGGAATTTCATCCTTTCGTAAAGAGGATTTATCTTATCTGCAGCCTCTTGTAGAACCCTTTCGTTAAAACTCAACCAGTTTAGATCTCGGTGTCTAAAACGGTTTTCATTAGGTTGCGGCATGGACATTATTTTGTTTAACCAAAAATACAAAGTAAGCCCTGCAGAGCTTTTAATATATTGTTAAATAAGCTACTTAGGAAACTATCCTTTCCAGACAGTATTTAATAAGATTATCCACAAGTTTTTTAGGATCTACTGAAAATTCTCCAGTAGCTCTGTTCGCTAATACCGCATTCATAGAAACTGCATGATGTCCCAGTAGTTTCGACATCCCGTATATTCCTGAAGTTTCCATTTCAAGATTGGTAATAGACTTTCCATTAAAACTGAAGGCGGCGATATTTTGATTCATATCTGCTTCAGGAATAGAGTTCCGAAGTACTCTTCCCTGTGGACCATAGAAACCAATATTCGTGGCAGTAAAACCTTTGACAGTATCTTTAGATGAGAATTTCTCGATGAGTCGATTGCTTCCTTCGACTACATATGGATATGCTTTTTTAGAAGACCAGTTCGTTTGTTTAACAAATTCTTCAGCATAAGCAGCTTGCAGAAAACTATCACTTTCATAGAAATGCATAAGACCATCAAAGCCCATTGCGAGTTCACTTACCAGAAATGAATCTAATGCAATATCTTCTCTAATAGAACCGGTGGTACCAATTCTAATAATGTCCAAAGCTTTAAGATCGTTCTTAACTTCTTTTTTCTGCAGGTCGATATTGGCCAGTGCATCCAGTTCGGTTAAAGCGATATCAATATTATCGGTTCCCATTCCTGTAGACATCACGGTGATTCTTTTTCCATCCAGAAGACCAGTGTGAGTGCAGAACTCACGTTTCATTCTAGTGATCTCGATTTTATCAAAATAAGCACTAATTCTTTCTACTCTTGCCGGGTCACCAACGGTGATCACTGTATCTGCGATTTCATGAGGTAGTAAACCAAGGTGGTATATGGAACCGTCCTCATTGAGGATCAATTCTGAAGCTTTTAAACTCATTCTATAGTTTTAATAATCTGTTCAATTCAGGATCATAAAGGAAATCGAATTTTCGAACTCCCCCATAAACCTGTTCATTTAAAAGTTCACGATAGAAGTTCTTTTTTCCATTTAATACCTGAATTCCTTTTTCAGTAAGTTGTATTTTATTTTCGTTTTCAGAAAAGAACAGGGAGAGTCTGTCCAGTTTTCTTTGCATCTGGCTATCGCTATATCCATAATAGCCCTGATGCTGAAGAGCATATCCCAGCAGATGATTTCTACTGGTAATCTCTCTTGATTCTATAAGCTTTAAAATGTTTCTCTCAAGCGAGTTGATCCCTGTCTTACTATTTGGAAACCTTTCAATATGTGCTCTAATGCAGCTTGATAAATATTCAAAATTGGACTTGGTTTTGATCTGTGCTTTTAATTTCAAAGGATCATCACCACAATAAAGTTCCCAAATTAACAATGCAACTTCAATATCTTCAGAAGTTAATACAATGCTGTTTTCATAATGGTTCTTCAATTCTGAAATTGATAGCTGGCATAAGGGTTGAAACTCCTTCTCACCTTTGAGTTTTTTGCTACACACAAGATAAACGGGCATATCCATTCTCTTGTTCGCAAGAACCTGAATGGCAGCAAGCATATTAATATGGCAAAAAAGATCATACTCGAACCACAGATAGACCTTATCATAGTCATCCATAGCTTTCAGTCTTTCAACTTCAGAAATAAAACGTTCTTCATAATTTTCCGCAGAGATATCGTATGCCTTCAACAGGAATTTCTTGCGCATTTTGAAGAACTTGTCATTAAGCTTCCTGTTTGTAGGACCTTCACATAAAAGTTCACGCCATATAATCAATTCACCCGGTAAGTTTAGTTCCTGCATTTGTTCGGCTAAACCATCACCGTTCACTATATGTAAAGTCTTTTCGCTCATATTTGAGATATAAAAAACGTGCTGAAATTAACCTCCAACACGTTTAACCTGATATCCTTGTTTTTGCAGGATCTGCATTATTTTTTCACGATCATCACCCTGGATTATTATTTCTCCATCCTTGGTACTTCCGCCAACTCCACATTTTTTCTTCAGTAATTTTCCTAGTTTGACGAGTTCTTCTTCAGGACCCTGGTAATTTTTGATGATAGTCACCGTTTTACCGCCTCTTCCTTTATTACTGAAATGTGCTTCTAATTGCTGATCCTCTGAAGCGAGTTCTTCCTGGGAATCTCCGTTGGTATATGATGTTTCATCAAATTCATCATTGGTCGAAAATACGAAACCTCCCAGATCTTCCAGACCTAATTTCTTTTTCGCCATTATCTATTTTTTTAAGAGACCTATCTCTACAAGTCGCTGATGCAAAAATTCTCCTGCAGTAATATCTTCATATTGTTTTGGGTTATCTTCATCGATACATTCTTCAAGACAGTCTAGTCTCATATCACTTCGTGGGTGCATAAAGAAAGGAATGGAATATCTAGGTTTTCCCCATTGATCTTTTGGCGGATTCGTAACCCGGTGAATAGTAGAGCGAAGTTTGTTATTGGTATGTCTTTCCAGCATATCCCCAACATTGATCACTAATTCATCTTCCTGTGGAACGGCATCGATCCATTCACCATCCTTCCGAAGAACTTGCAGACCACCAGTAGATGCTCCCATCAAAAGAG
>NZ_CAJWRQ010000108.1 GCF_913046405.1 uncultured Christiangramia sp. | reverse complement strand
AGTGGGGCAAGCTCAATGCTGCAACTAACTTATTAAAAATACTTGTGCTAAATTCATTCCCATCCTGAGCCTGTCGAAGGATGAGCTTGTCGCAGGCTGAGCAATGGCAAACAAGCCAACAAAATAATTATCCATTTTTAACTATCCATAGTCAATTGTCATTTGCCTATCGTACTTTTGAGGCTCTAACGGACAACATAGAACCGATAACAATAATATGAATTACCTTTCAGTAGAAAATGTTGCAAAATCTTATGGCGAACGTGTTCTCTTTGAACAAATTAGCTTCGGAATAAATAAAGATCAGAAAGTTGGTTTTGTTGCCAAGAATGGAACAGGAAAAACTAGTTTATTGAACATCCTCGCGGGAACCGATTCTCCAGATGATGGGCAGGTGATCTATCGTAATGACATACGCGTTGCTTTCCTTTCCCAGGAACCTGATCTTGATCCCGAGCTTACCATCGAGCAAAGTATTTTTTCGAGTGAGAATCCGACTCTAAAAGTAGTAGCTCAATACGAAAAGGCTATGGAAAATCCTGAAGACTCTGATGCTCTTCAGAAAGCAATGGATGCTATGGAAGCCAATAACGCCTGGGATTTTGAAACCGAATTCAAACAAATACTTTTCAAGTTAAATCTTGAAGATCTGCAGGCTGTCGTTAAGAACCTTTCCGGAGGACAGAAGAAACGCCTCGCCCTTGCCAGAATGCTTCTTAAAAAACCTGACTTTATCATCCTTGATGAACCTACCAACCACCTGGATCTGGACATGATCGAATGGCTGGAAGAATATTTCAGAAAACAGGATTTTACCATTTTTATGGTAACTCACGACCGTTACTTCCTGGAGCGGGTTTGTAACGAAATCGTAGAGCTGGAAGATGGCAAATTATATACCTATAAAGGAAACTATTCCTATTACCTGGATAAAAAAGAAGAAAGACATCAACAGGAAGCTACCAATACAGACAAGGCTCAGCAGTTATATAAAAAGGAACTGGAATGGATGCGTCGCCAGCCTAAAGCGCGTACTACCAAGTCCAAATCTCGAATAGAGGATTTCCATGAAATAAAACATCGTGCGGGACAACGCCGGCAGGATCATAAGGTGCAGCTGGAACTCAATATGGAACGTCTTGGAAGCAAGATCGTGGAGATTCACAATATTTCCAAGGAACTCGGCGGAAAGCAATTAATGGAAGGCTTCAGTTATAACTTCCTTAAAGGTGAACGAATCGGGATCATAGGTAAAAATGGTACCGGGAAATCTACATTTCTAAACATGCTTACGGGAAGTCTTGAACCGGATACCGGGAAGATCGTTATTGGTGAAACCGTAAAATTTGGTTACTATACTCAGAAAGGTATTAAGATCAAACCGGGACAGAAAGTGATCGAAGTGATCAAAGAGTTTGGAGATTATATTCCACTTAAAAAGGGCCGACAGATTTCTGCGGAACAATTGCTGGAACGTTTCCTTTTCAGCAGAAAAAAGCAATACGATTTTGTAGAAAAACTGAGTGGTGGTGAAAAGAAACGGCTTTACTTATGTACCGTTCTTATTCAGAATCCAAATTTCCTGATTCTCGATGAGCCAACCAATGATCTGGACGTTCTTACACTAAATGTTCTTGAAAGCTTCCTGATGGATTTCCCCGGATGTATCATCGTGGTGTCTCACGACCGGTATTTTATGGATAAAATTACCGATCACCTCTTTGTTTTTGAAGGTGGCGGTGCGATCACAGATTTCCCCGGAAACTACACCGACTTCAGAGAATACCAGGCTTCTAAACCTAAAGCTGGAAACATTCAAATAGAAAAGACTTCTGAAGCAAAAGACAAAAAAGAATATAAATCCAGCAGCTCCGGAGCTTCTCTAACTTATAACGAGAAAAAGGAATACAGCAAACTGGAAAAAGAGATCGCTAAACTCGAGAAGAAGAAAGAGAAAATTCAGCAAAGCTTCCTGGAAGAACTTAGTTCGGATGAAGTCGCTGAAAGATCCAAAGACCTGAAGAAAGTTGAAGACGAAATTGAAACTAAAACCATGCGCTGGTTTGAATTGATGGAGAAGTTGGAGGGGTAGTTTAAACGTTGTTTGTTGTTTGTTGTTTGTTAAGATTGAAAAATGAAGAGTTATAAAGATCTGGATATTTATAATTTGGCATTTGAATATGCTATGGAAGTACATGCCATTTCTTTGAAACTTCCGAAATTTGAACTTTATGAACAGGGAAGCCAGATTCGGAGATCCTCTAAAAGCATTAAGGATAATATCATTGAAGGCTATGGCCGACGTACTTATAAGCAGGATTTTCTCAAATATTTAATCTATTCTCACGCCTCGTTGCTCGAGTGTTTATCTCAATTAGAAATGATTGATCGCCTCTATGAAATTGAAGGGACAAAAGAACTCAAAGCCAATTATGAAATTCTGGGTGCAAAAATCTATTCATTTATAAAATATGTTGAAAGAGAATGGAAATAGTGTTCTTTTCTTTTCCATAATTCTTTATTTAGAAACATAAGACGCATAACCTACAACTGAGAACCGATAACCAATTTCATGCTCTTCCAACTCAAATCCTATATAAATTTTCTTTTAAAAAGTCAGAACGAACACGGACTCCACTCCCCTTTTGTTTATGAGCTGGTGACCAGATGTTTTTATGATACTTCGGAACATTCGGAATATGAATTAATCAAAGAATACCGTAATGATCTTCTTCGGAACAAGGAAATTATCGAAGTGGAAGATTTTGGGGCGGGAAGCAGGGTTTTTAGTTCAAATCAAAGACCGGTGCATGCCATTGCCAAAAATGCCGGAGTCACACTTTTTAGAGCAAAATTACTATCCAGGATCGTGAATTATCTGAATATCGAGAATGCTCTGGAACTGGGAACTTCTCTTGGAATAGCTTCCGCAGCCATTACAGCAAACAATTCCACAACACTTACTACTGTAGAAGGTTGCAAAGAAACCGCAAAAATCGCCCGGCAACAATTTCAAAAATTTCATCTCAAAAATGTTGATTTAAGGATTGATAATATTGAAAATGTTGTTTCTGATCTAACTGGTACACTCCGAAACAAGAATATCGAACAGAAAACTTCAGAGAAATTCGACCTTATTTATTTCGACGGCAATCACCAAAAGCAGGCTACACTGGAATACTTCCAGAAGCTATTACCTCTTGCTCACAATGATTCTGTCTTTATTTTTGATGACATCCACTGGTCTGCTGAAATGCAGGAAGCCTGGAAAGAAATAATTGAGCATCCACAGGTTCGGGTATCGATCGATACTTTTCAATGGGGTTTTATATTCTTCCGAAGTGAACAGGTAAAAGAGCATTTTACGATAAGGGTGTAACAAATTGGTTGAATCGCCGTCAAACAAGCGTAAATTAAAATCCATGAGTAAAGTAATCGAAATTCGCAGCATCACCAGAGATTTCCCTTTAGGTCAGGAAGTCGTAAAAGTTCTAAAAGGTATCGATCTGGATATTGAACGAGGTGAATATGTCGCGATCATGGGACCTTCAGGTTCCGGAAAATCTACTTTAATGAATCTTCTGGGCTGCCTGGATACTCCAACTTCCGGGTCTTATATTCTGAATGGAAAGGATGCCAGTAAAATGAGCGATGACGAACTTGCGGAAATCCGGAATAAAGAAATTGGTTTCGTTTTTCAAACTTTTAATTTACTTCCCAGAACTACAGCTTTGGATAATGTGGCTTTACCAATGGTTTATGCCGGCGCGACAAAATCGCAACGTAAGGAACGTGCTGAAGAAGTTCTTCGCAGCGTGGGACTTGGCGACCGGATGGATCATAAACCCAATCAGCTTTCGGGAGGACAGCGACAACGTGTGGCGGTAGGTCGTGCACTGGTTAATAAACCTTCCATCATTCTTGCAGATGAGCCAACTGGAAACCTGGATTCAAAAACTTCCGTAGAGATCATGAACCTTTTTGACGACATTCATGCTGCCGGAAACACCGTAATCCTGGTTACACACGAAGAAGAGATCGCCGAACATGCGCACCGGGTAATCCGCTTAAAAGATGGTAGAATAGAAACCGATGAACGTAAAAGAGTGCATACTCCTGCAGTTTAGATCAGATTTTTCAGGTTTTTTGTAAATTTAGATCTCTAAACAACTCTTATGATCGACCTTGATAGGGAAACCTGGCTATACCTCCTCATTATTGTAGCTATTCTCGCATTTTTTCTATGGAATTCCAACCGTAGTAAAAAAATTAAAATAGAGCGAAAGAACAGGAATTTCAGAAAACGTTATCACGAACGCAAACGAGACCAGGAATCTGATACTTTATAATCTTTTCTGAATGTTAAGCTCTCCGCTTTATTTTTCTTAGCTCCACGAACTTCGTACTTTTATCCTGATAAAAATTTGCAATGAAAATATATACCAAGACCGGGGACAAGGGCTCCACTTCTCTATTTGGAGGAACCAGGGTTCCCAAGCACCATATACGTATTGAAAGCTACGGAACGGTAGACGAATTGAATTCACATATAGGTCTTTTAAGAGATCAGCCAGTCGATAATAACACTAAGCAATTACTTATAGAAATACAGGACAGGTTATTTACTATTGGAGCGGTGCTGGCTACAGATCCTGAGAAGGAGAAACTCAAAAATGGCAAGGATCGTTTGAATATTCCTAAAGTATCTGATGCTGATATTGAAAAACTGGAGCATGCGATCGACCAGATGAATAGCGATTTGCCTGAAATGACGCATTTTGTGTTGCCTGGCGGACATCAAAGCGTGTCATTCTGTCACATAGCGCGTTGCGTTTGTCGAAGGGCTGAACGTATATCTACCGCTTTATATGACATTGAACCATTTCAGGATCAGGTTTTGGTCTATTTGAACCGACTTTCAGACTACCTGTTTGTGCTGGCACGGATGTTGTCTCATTCCTTGCAAGCTGAAGAAATTCAATGGATTCCAAAAAAATCCTAAATCAATTAGATTTTCATCATATTCATTGTGGATAATGCAAATAATGATCGAAATCTTTACGTTCTTATCATTATTGAGTAAATAATAGATTTTTTTCTTGGCTATTAGAGCAAAAAAATTATTTTTGCCAAAATTTAAAACCCGATTAATCAATGTATTGGACTTTAGAATTAGCATCTTATTTAAGTGATGCACCCTGGCCGGCCACCAAAGACGAGTTAATAGACTACGCAATTAGAACAGGAGCACCGCTTGAAGTTGTCGAAAATTTACAGGCAATAGAAGATGAAGGTGATTCATATGATTCTATTGAAGAGATCTGGCCGGATTATCCAACAGATGAAGATTACCTCTGGAATGAGGACGAATATTAAAATATAACACGTAGAAAATAGGGAAAAGTCTCAATCATGAGGCTTTTTTTTTGCGTAAATTTGAACCCCTTAAATAAAAAAACCACTATGAGTTTTTTAAATACCGTATTAAAAGCTTTCGTTGGAGATAAATCCAAGAAAGACGTAAAAGCGATTCAACCCATCGTAGATAAGATCAAGGCTCTTGAGTCTAAGTTCGAAGCGATGAGCCTGGATGAATTGCGTGCAAAAACATCTGAATTTAAAAGTCAGATCTCTGATGCTACTAAAGAAGTTAGAGATAAGATAGAAGCACTAAATAAGGAAGCTGACGAGATTGACGATATCACCCGTAAAGAAGATATCTATGCTGAAGTTGATGCGCTTAAAGATAAATCTTACGAGCTCTCTGAGGCAGTTCTCAACGATATCCTTCCAGAAGCCTTTGCAGTTGTTAAAGAGACCGCGAAACGCTTCTGTAATAATACGCAACTAAAGGTTCAGGCCTCTGCTTACGATAGAGAACTTTCCGCAGAGAAAGATTATGTAAATCTTGAAGGTGATCACGCGATCTGGAACAACTCATGGGATGCAGTCGGAAAGCCGGTAACCTGGGATATGATCCACTACGATGTTCAGCTTATTGGTGGTGTAGCCATGCACCAGGGAAAAATCGCAGAGATGCACACCGGGGAAGGTAAAACCCTTGTGGCAACTTTACCAGTTTACCTGAATGCTCTTACCGGAAACGGAGTGCACCTGGTGACCGTAAACGACTACCTGGCCAAACGTGATAGCGCGTGGATGGCCCCAATCTTTCAGTTTCACGGATTAAGTGTAGACTGTATCGATTATCACCGTCCAAACTCTGCCGCGCGTAGAAAAGCTTATAATGCTGATGTTACCTACGGAACCAACAATGAATTCGGTTTTGATTACCTGAGAGATAATATGTCTCATGCTCCCGATGATCTGGTACAACGCCCGCATAACTATGCGATCGTGGATGAGGTGGATTCAGTATTAATTGATGACGCCCGTACTCCATTGATCATTTCTGGTCCCGTACCTAAAGGTGATACGCATGAGTTTATGGAACTGAAACCTGCGATTGCCAATATCGTGGAAGTTCAGCGTAAATATCTAGTAAAAGTACTTGCTGAAGCTAAGAAACTGATCAAGGAAGGTGATACCAAAGAAGGTGGTTTCCAACTATTGAGAGTTTATCGTGGTCTTCCGAAGAATAAAGCATTGATCAAATTCCTTAGTGAAGAGGGTGTAAAGCAATTATTGCAGAAGACAGAGAATCACTATATGCAGGATAATAATCGTGAAATGCCGAAGGTGGACGCCGAGCTGTATTTTACGATCGAAGAGAAAAGCAATCAGATCGATCTTACCGATAAGGGGATTGAATTTCTTTCCGGAGAAAATGATCCTGACTTTTTCGTGATGCCTGAAATTGGAATGGAGATCGCAAAAATTGAAAAAGAAGGTCTTTCTGCCGAAGAAGAAGCTGAAAAGAAAGAAGAACTATTCAGAGAATATTCAGTAAAAAGTGAACGTATTCATACGCTTCGCCAGTTACTAAAATCATATACCCTGTTCGAAAAAGATACAGAGTACGTGGTGATGGATAACAAAGTGAAGATCGTAGATGAGCAAACCGGTCGTATCATGGATGGTCGTCGTTATAGTGACGGACTCCACCAGGCGATCGAGGCCAAGGAAAACGTGAAGATCGAAGATGCAACACAAACCTTTGCTACGGTAACCCTTCAGAATTACTTTAGAATGTACCGCAAACTTTCGGGGATGACTGGTACCGCGGTAACTGAGGCGGGTGAATTCTGGGAAATCTATGAACTTGATGTAGTGGAAATTCCAACCAACCGACCTATCGCCAGAAATGATAAAGAAGATTTGGTTTATAAAACCAAACGTGAAAAATATAATGCGGTGATCGATCATGTAACCGATCTTTCGAATGCGGGCAGACCGGTACTTATTGGTACGACTTCCGTTGAAATTTCGGAATTACTCAGCCGTATGCTGAAGCTTCGGAATGTACCTCATAACGTATTGAACGCGAAACGTCACAAGCAGGAGGCCGATATTGTTGCTGAAGCTGGTAATGCTGGTATCGTAACCATCGCCACTAACATGGCGGGTCGTGGTACCGATATTAAACTGAGTAAGGAAGTGAAGGAAGCTGGCGGTCTGGCGATTGTTGGTACCGAGCGTCATGATTCGAGACGTGTGGACAGGCAGTTACGTGGTCGTGCCGGTAGACAGGGTGACCCGGGTAGTTCACAATTCTATGTATCTCTTGAAGATAACCTGATGAGATTATTTGGTTCTGAAAGAATCGCCAAACTAATGGACCGTATGGGTCTGGAAGAAGGTGAAGTTATTCAGCATTCCATGATCTCCAAGTCTATCGAGCGTGCTCAGAAGAAAGTAGAGGAAAATAACTTCGGAGTTCGTAAGCGTTTGCTGGAATATGATGATGTAATGAACGCTCAGCGTGAGGTGATCTATAAGCGCCGTTATCATGCTCTATTCGGAGACAGGTTACGTGTGGATCTTGCCAATATGATCTTTGATATTTCTGAAAATATTGCTGAAACCAATAAAGGAGCTGAAGACTATAAGAACTTTGAATTCGAACTTATCAGGAATTTCTCTATGAGTTCTCCTGTTTCTGAAGAAGAGTTCAAGAAAATGACCCCTCAGAAGCTAGCTGGAGAGGTTTATAAGGCTGCTTACATACATTATGACACCAAGATGGCTCATAATGCTGAACGTGCATTCCCTGTGATCAAACAGGTTCACGAAGATGAGCGAAATAACTTCGAGCGTATTTCTGTTCCTTTTACAGATGGTACGAAAACATTGAGCGTGGTTACCAATCTTCAGAAAGCTTATGAAACTGAAGGAAAGCAATTAATTAAAGATTTCGAAAAGAATATCACTCTCGCAATTATTGATGAAGCCTGGAAAACTCACTTAAGAAAAATGGATGAGTTGAAGCAAAGTGTTCAGTTGGCTGTACATGAGCAGAAGGATCCATTGCTTATTTATAAGTTCGAAGCTTTTGAACTTTTTAAATCCATGCTGGAGACTGTAAACCGTGATGTGATGTCCTTCCTCTTCAAAGGAGAGATTCCATCGGCGAGCGTTCCTAATATTCAGGAAGCAAGGCAGGTTCAGCAAAAAGAGAAAGTTGAAACCAAGAAGGAAGAGATCCCTAATATGGATGAACGTGCTGCTCAAAGCCGCGCGGTTGGTAATACTCAGCGTAAACCTGAGATCACTGAAACTATCACCAGAGACCGACCTAAAATTGGTAGAAACGATAAGGTTACTTTGAAGAACGTCTTAAGTGGTGAAACTAAAGCCATGAAGTTCAAACAAGCAATTCCACTCTTAGATAAAGGAGACTGGGTTCTTGTAGACGAATAGAACCTTATCTTATATATTTAAAGCCTGAAGTTGTACTTCAGGCTTTTTTTATGACTCTGTATCATTGAGCTCTCCATACCTGGGTTTTTAAAAACAGTGTAAGTGAGACTGCACTAGTGCTTCATACTGCTGATACAAAACGTTTGCTTTGGAGAGTGTTGCTATCCAGAACCTGTCAAAGGCTGGATTATAAGAGCGCAATGGCGATCCCAAGGCTGTCGAAGACCGGATTCTAAAAATGCTATTGCCATCCTGAGCCTGTCGAAGGATGAGCAAATAGTAAGGTGAACTGCATTAGAATCATACTAATAAAACTTTCATTATTACTCGCACGAGTTTATTGAATGCTTGAATATCAAGACCAGAACAAATCAAACCACACTTCGACAGGCTCAGTGCTGCAAACTGCTGATCAAGAAATCTTATTTCAAATTCGTGGCTCGACCGAGCTTGCAAATGGCGGGATTACAAAAACTATTGCCATCCTGAGCTTGTCGAAGGATGAGCAAAAAGGAGGCTAAACTGCACTTGAACCAACCGAATAAAACTTTGATAAAACTAGCCCGAGTTTATTGAATGCTTAAATATCAAGACCAGAACAAATCAAACCACACTTCGACAGGCTCAGTGCTGCAAAC
>NZ_CAJWRQ010000107.1 GCF_913046405.1 uncultured Christiangramia sp. | reverse complement strand
TATGGATGATATGTTTCAGCTATCTGTAGAGCTTTATGATACCAAAGATAAGAAAGTGGTTTGGTCAGATAGATGGCAAGAAAAGTGGGATAATCTAACAACAATTAAAGGTAGTCTCTCTGATGGGCTACTAAAAGCTTTAGATACTAAGCCAAAGGTTGAGCAAAAAGTAGAAACCACCAATCCTGAAGCCTATGAATTTTATCTGAAGGCCAGATATAAATTTTGGAATCGTAAGAATATAGAAGATACGAATATAGCAAGAGGGTTATTAAACAAAGCTATAAAGTTGGATGATAAACTTTTATCAGCGAAAAGACTCCTATCGTTTACATATAATGCGGAGGGGAACTATGCCAAAGCTTTAGATATTCAAACCGGAATCCTAAAACAAGCTAAAGCCCTTGGTGACAAGAATGAGATGGGAAATTCACGGCAGAACATGGGAGTGATTTACAATATCAAAGGTGATTACGAAAAAGCTATGGACTGTTTCAACTATTCAATGGAAATAGCGGAGGAACTGGGGAATAAGGCTGGTGTGGCAGCTTCATTGAATGGTATGGGCTTGATATACTGGAGAAAAGGTGAGACGGAGAAGGCTTTTGAATGCTACACCCGTACCCTAAGGATAAATGAAGAGCTTGATAACAGACCCGGTGTAGGATATGCGCTGAAGGCTTTAGGAGTTTTATATCGAACTAAAGGTAACTATGATAAAGCATTAGAAAATTACACTCATTCTCTTGAGATAAGTGAGGAGTTTGGCATTAAGCGTGCCATTGGCCATGAATTAAATAACATTGGCATTATCTATGAAAAAATGGGGGACAGTGATAAGTCATTGGATTACACTACCCGCTCACTTGATATAGCTCATGAGCTCAATGATAAATACGGAGAGGCTGGAGCCCTGCATACCTTAGGACTCGTTTATTTAGCTAAAGGTGATCTTGATAAAGAGAATCTTTATAGGTTCGTCATTCAACGTCATCGAGCTTCCAGACTACATTATGATTTGAGGCTTGAGGTTAATGGTGTTCTTAAAAGCTGGGCCGTTCCTAAAGGTCCTTCCATGAATCCTGACGATAAGAGGCTGGCCATTGAAACTGAAGATCACCCGGTAAAGTATCTACACTTTGAAGGATCGATCCCAAAGGGTAATTACGGGGCTGGAAAAATGAGAATCTGGGATACCGGTACATTTGAATCGGTAGGAGATTTCGGATCTGAGGAAGCTTTAAAAAAGGGCGATCTAAAAGTAAAATTTCATGGAGATAAGATAAAAGGAACATTTGCCCTGGTTCGAACAAGAAGGCAGGATGGACAGAAGCATTGGTTGCTAATAAAGAAAAAAGATGATCATTCTGTTACTTCAAATTACGACGCAGAAGACTATGCTCCGCAAGGAATCGTAAAAAGTCTTAACGATTCTGATATCATAAAGCCAATGCTGGCGACTGCGGCAGATGGAATTTTTAGCAAACCCGGTTGGATATACGAGTTGAAATGGGATGGTTACAGAGTGCTTGCAAGTATCAGCGATGGCAAGGTGAATCTGTACTCCAGGAATGGGATCAATTATAATGATAAGTTTTCAAAGCTTGCTCAGGACCTGGACAGCATCCCTCATGAGGTGATACTCGATGGCGAAGTGGTAATTCTGGATGAGCATGGAAAACCACAGTTTCAACAACTACAAAATTACGACAGTACTTCCCCGGCAGATCTTCGTTTTTATGTTTTTGACTTACTTTTTCTAAATGGGCACAGTATACTGGACCTAAACCTGCTCGAACGTAAAAGTCTGCTTCCTGATGTTCTGGAAGGGTTGGAGATGACCTACTACTGCGAGCATGTTGAAAGTATGGCAGATGCTTTTTTCAAGAAAGCTTTAAAAGATGGAATGGAAGGAGTCATCGCAAAGAAAGCAGATTCAGTCTACACTCCGGGATACCGCAGTGAGAAATGGTTAAAAATAAAAGGTACAAGATCGGAAGAAGCTTTGATCTGTGGTTATACAGATTCAAAAGGATCCGTTTTCGGATCATTGATACTCGGGATCTATAGAGAAGGTGAATTACAATACGCAGGTAATTGCGGAACTGGATTCTCATCTTCGGTGCAACAGGAATTACTTCAGAAGATGCAGAATCTTGAAATTCAAAAGTCACCCTTCCTTCAGAAAATAAACTTTAAAGGCAGATCACCAAATTGGGTAAAACCGGAACTTGTGTGTGAGATCAAATTTTCAGAATGGACAGAGAGCGGTAGAATGCGTCATCCTGTTTACAAAGGTCTAAGAGAAGATAAATCTTTAAGTGATGTAAAAACCACAAACAAAGCATCTCAGAATTTCTCAAAGGTTAGCTCCAATGCTTTAGAAATAAATGGCAGAACAGTTAATGTCACTAATCTGGACAAGATCTACTGGCCGGGAGAAGGTTTCAGAAAGTACGATCTCATCGATTATTACATACAGGTTTCAGAATATATGATCCCGTTTTTAAAGGATCGTCCACAAAATCTCCACAGGCACCCAAATGGTATCGGGAAAGAAGGTTTTTACCAGAAGGATAATGAAGGTTTGCTGGATTCCTGGATCGAAACTTTAAAGATTTGGTCTACTTCTGCGAAAAGAGATATAGAATACCTTCTCTGCCAGGATGAGGCTAGTTTAATTTATATGGCAAACCTGGGGTGTATTGAGATCAATCCTTGGAATAGTAGAATAAAAACCTTGGATCAACCAGATTATGTTATCATTGATTTGGATCCTTCAGAAAAAAATACATTTGAGGAAGTGATCGAAGTTGCGCAGGTAACACAGGAGATTTTAGAGTCCGCAAATATTGAAGCTTATTGCAAGACTTCAGGATCTTCGGGAATTCATATTTATATCCCACTTGGTGCGAAATATTCTTACGAAGAAGGTCGTGAATTTACAAAGCTCATCTGTTATTATGTTCTTGAGAGAACCAAAGGACTTACCAGCATGGATCGTGCTGTAAAGAATCGGAAAAATAAGATCTACCTGGATTATCTACAGAATAGACGGGGACAAACTCTGGCTGCTCCTTACTGTGTAAGACCTAAACCTGGTGCTCCGGTTTCAGCTCCTCTACACTGGAACGAAGTGAAACCAGGTCTAAAGATCATAGATTTCAATATCAAAAATATGCCCGCAAGAATTATGGAGAATCCAGATCTTTTTCAAGGAGTGTTAGTTGAAGATATAGATATGGGAAAAGTGTTAGATGCTCTAAACCGACTTTAATACTAAAATAATTATAAAACTAGGCCATCTGGCAGACTCGGTTCAGAATAAAATATAACTTGAACCAAAACCTTCAATTTTAATGATCAAACGTTTTAAAAAACTACTAGGCAGGTATAGAAACCTCGATCAAATTCATATTGTGCCCTATAGAAGTTATGGTACCTATTCCCATTTATATGTCTTCGGAAGGGTTTTAGATAATGAACCACTGAATATCGTCAAGGAACAGTCCATTTTTCGGACTATAAAAAATACGTATAAGCAATTCGATAGCTTTGAAATTCCTGATGCCGAAATGGAGCTGGTGGTTCCTGGAAAAGTAAATTTAAGAACGACTACCAGCGATGAAGGTTATTTTCTGTTCGATAAGACTTTTGATGAAAACTTATCTGAATATGCATCGAATGAAGGCTGGATAGATTACGAGGTTAGGTACTGTGAAAAGGTAGAACCTAGAACAGATGAATTGGAGAACCCAAAACGTGGCGAATTTCTTATTCCGCAGCATGATGCTGAATTTGGAGTTATAAGTGATATTGATGATACCATTCTGCATACAGGAGTTACTTCATTTCTAAAATGGCGCTTACTGAAGAATTCATTACTAACAAACGCCTATAAAAGAATACCATTAAAGGGAGCTCCGAGCCTTTACAAGAAATTACACGAGGGAACCAGTGGTAAGTTTAGAAATCCCATGTTTTATTTAAGTAACAGTCCCTGGAACATGTATGAGTATCTCAAATTGTTCCTGGATCACAATAATTTTCCCAAGGGTCCCATGTTGTTACGTGATCTTCGAACTCCTTTTGAAAGCACTATGAAACCTGAGAAACCTCATAAGCAAAAGGAGATCACCAACATTCTAAAAACTTATCCAGATCTTAAATTTATCCTGATTGGAGATAGTGGTGAACATGATGCGAGCATCTATACAGATATTGCGGCTCAGTATTCAGATCGTATTTTGGCGATCTATCTAAGAAGTGTGAAACACAAAAAGCAGATGCAACGTGTGCAAAGTATCATTGATAATTTTGATACAGTACCGGTGCTCATGGTGATGAGTAGTGAGGAAGCGGAAGAACACGCCCGTGAAAATGGCTTTATAAAATAGTCAGGTCACAAAATTCAGAACATAAAAAAAGTCCCTTTTTCAAGGGACTTTTTTTTGTATGTACTGAATTAGCTTGGATCTATACTGGTTCCAACCGCAGCTCTTTCCTGAACCGGAGATTTTCTTGGCATAGTACCAAAGATCTGGTCCCAAAGTGGTGAAGAAACTCCGAAAGCACGATCTGGTTCACGATAATGGTGAATACTGTGATGATGCCATAGGATCTTTAGAAAGTTTCCTGGAACCTTAAAAGCGTGAACAGAATAATGAACAGCCAGGTAAGCAGCGTAACCAATCAGGAAACCTGCAAGAAAACCGAATACATAATCTCCCAGTACCGCACGATAAATGATGAATAAAACCGTTGCGATCACCAGACTAAGAACAGGAGGCATGGCCAGCCTGGATTTGTCTTTTGGGTAATCATGATGTACACCATGCATCGTGTAGCTTAATTTTTGTTTTTTGGGCGTAGTTGCTGGTATGTGATAAAGATACCTATGCATTACGTATTCAATGAACGTAAAGAAGAAAAGGCCTGCCAGGAATAATCCAATCATCGCCGGGGCTTCAAATCCTTTTTCAAACACTCCATAATAAACTAAAGCGACAGAGATCATACCAAAAATGATCAATGGCAGCGATATATGTGTGTGCGTTAATTTTTCCAGGATCGGGTTATCGAAGAGTTTTGGAGAACCCTTGTGTTTTGGTCTTTTTAGCTTAGTAGATTCCATAGTCAATTATCATTTAAAAAAGTCCGTGTAACTGTCCATCGATGCGGTTGATGATATCACCGAGGTCTTCCGGATTGTCCACAAAATTAATATTATCTACATCAATTATAAGCAAATTTCCTTTATTATAATCGTGTACCCATGCTTCGTAGCGTTCATTCAACCTACTCAAATAGTCAATAGAGATAGAGTTTTCATAATCACGCCCTCTACTATGAATCTGTTTTACAAGGTTAGGAATACTGCTTCTCAAGTAAATGAGTAGATCTGGTCCCTGTACCACACTTTCCATAAGATCAAAGAGTGATTTATAATTTTCAAAATCCCTGTTGGTCATAAGACCCATTGCATGCAAGTTTGGTGCGAAAATATAAGCATCCTCATAGATCGTACGATCCTGAATGATTTTCTGGCCACTCTCGCGAATTTGAAGGATCTGCCTGAACCTGCTATTCAAAAAATAGATCTGCAGGTTAAACGACCAGCGCTCCATTTTGTTGTAAAAATCTTCGAGGTAAGGGTTTTCCAGAACATCTTCAAACTGAGGTTCCCAGTTGTAATGCTTTGCTAGTAATCGAGTTAATGTTGTTTTTCCTGCACCAATATTTCCTGCTATGGCTACATGCATAATTTATTTCTTAGGCTGAATTAAGGAGTGTAAAGATAAAAGAATTGAATTAAATTGATTGATTTGATATAACTTGAGGAAATAAATTTTCAACAAAGTTTAAGGCCTTGTGCTACAGTTTTATAACGATTTGAAGGGTTAATTTTAATTTGCACTTATTACTGCCTGATATGGTTTAAAAATAGATTCAATATGGTTATTCATTACCGGATAATTCGAAATTGTTTCTGTACATATTGAGCTAAAAAATTGATTATCAAAAGTTTCATCCTATTTAGAGATGCTGCTTCAGAAGTAACAATATTTTTTTAAAAGCTTAAAAGCCAAGTTACTATTTACTTCCGAAGTATAATAAACTATAAGAGATTAGGGAAAATACAGGAGTTACAATTATAGTTTGTCCATACGCAATCAAGAAAATCTGTGATCATATGAAAGAATAATCCGATACATATCAATCTGATTATTTTTTGTCTTATAAATATCATTCCGAATAAATAAGCAGCGATTGCAATTTCCGAATGCAGGGGATGGAATCCAATTCCGCAGCGATTGGGATCAAAAATTGGGGTGGCTAGTAAATGATCGATGTCCACGATCATGGTAGCAGCAAGAATAGCCCAGTATTTTAACCAGTTTTCACGGTCATAGAACCAGGCGATCACAGCGATCACCAAAAAGTGCATGGAGTAATGCACCAGACTCTGTAGCATCAGCCTTTGTTATTTTCTTCCGGTTGTTCTCTAAGGAGTCCGTTAAGTTTGCGTTCCAGGGCAACATACCTTGAAAATCCAACAATTATAAATAGGATGCAGAGGAAAAGGGATAAGTAACCTACCCACATCAGGCTGATACCCTGATAATCCTTGATTTGTAATAAAGCAAGTCCGCTAATAAGCAAATATATAGATGCCCGAATATAGCTGAGTAAGGTTCTTTCGTTTGCAAGTTTAGTTCGTTCTAAAGCTAGATGTTCACGAAGCAGTTTTTCGTCAATGATTCTGGCTTTAAAAGGGTTATGTAATTTTACTTTTCTCATAGTTCAAAAGGGAAAAACATCGGGATAATAAATGAGGCCGCGATCCAGATGATAAAGTTAAGCGGAGTTCCGAACTTTAGAAAATCTCTGAACCTATAATTTCCCGGCGCGTACACCATTGTATTCACGGGATAACTTACCGGAGTCATAAAAGTAAGCGAGCATGCAAACATGACGCCAATCAAAAAAGGTTTTTCGCTCACCTGCATCGCCCCGGCCAGACTTATGACTATGGGCGTCATGAGAGCTGCTGCCGCTTTACTGGATAAGACATTAGTAGATAGAAAAGTGAATAGAAATATCATGCTTAACGTCCACCGGGGATCCATATCGCCCAAAGTTTCAAAGACGTACTGGGAAACAATATCAGAACCACCAGTTTTTTCCAAAGCTTTTCCCATAGATAGTACACCGGCAATCATAAATATCACTTTCCATTCAATAGCTTCGTAAGCTTCCTGAGGTTTTAAAATGGTAAGGGTGACGATCAATAAACTTCCAACCATCGAACTTATGAGGATAGAAGTAATGTTAAAGGCTGCAGCGGCAACTACCCCAATCACGATGAGCAACGCAGGAATTGCCTTTTTATAGTTCACATTTCTTCCCTGGTATTCTGAAAGCGTTACGATCATTTTTTCTGAAGCAAGGACTGAAATTGCTTTTTCTGAAGCGAATAACAACATCATATCACCTTCTCTAAGAACTACCCGGGAAACATCTTCGGTGATCGTTTCTTTACGATGTCGAATAGCCAGAACAGAGGCATAATAAGTGCTTCTGAAGTTCATATCCCTAATGGAATGACCCGCAAGTTCAGATCCATATGGAATCATGACTTCGAAGATCTTTTTTTCTTCTGAAACTTCTGAGGCATCCTGATTGGCCTCCATTTCCTTGATGCTTTCTTTGTCACCTCTAACAGAAATACCTTTTTTTGATTTTAATTTTGCCAGGTTTACTGGATCCACCAGGATTCTAATCCTATCGTTTTCTCTTAAAACCGTTTCTCCATTGATTTCATAAACCCGGTAATGTTTTCGTTTTATTCTAAGTATCTGGATCTTATAGTCTTTGACCAGTCTGGATTCTGAAACAGGTAGGTCGATATCAACGTGATCATGATGTAGTTCGATCTCGGCCATATACTTTTCAGTTTGCTTTATAAGTCCTGTGTTTTCAGGCAATCCTCGTTTTGGCAATAGAATTGGTCCAAGCAGGAAGATATACGCCAGGCCAATAGTAAGTAAGCAAAGAGCAGCCATTGAAAACTCGAACATGCCGAAGGGCTCAGAACCTAGCTTTTCAGCATAACTGCTTACCAGGATATTCGTTGAGGTTCCAATAAGGGTGCAGGTGCCGCCAAATAATGCTGAAAAAGAGATAGGAATTAGAAGTCTGGCCGGGCTAATTTCGGCTTCGCGGCAAACCAGTAATGCCACAGGAATAAGAATCGCGACTACTGCAGAATCATTAATAAAAGCAGAAAGTACAGCTGAAGTGAGACACAAGGAAACGAGTGCAGAAAAATAATTTATACGTGCAATCTTAATAAGCCTGGCACTAAGACCGTCAATGATCCCCGATTTGAAAACGGCAGCACTAACCACGAACATACAACCAAGCGTAATGGTAGCCGGATGGTTAAATCCCGAGAAACCTTCTTCGGGACTTAGAACTCCCGAAATTATAAAAAGTGCCATGATGATGATAGAAGTGGTGTCTATCGAAAAATAATCGCGCACGAACAGGATGATACCAATGATGATGATCGCAACGGTGAGATACAATTCCATCTGAATTTATTTAATATAACAACCTGATGTTCTTCTTAAAGATAAGACTTCTTTTTTTTACCTGATTTAATTTCTATTTTACAGTAAAATATGAAAATGGATAAAGCTAAACCAGAGAATTGGCTACGCGGTAAAGTAGAAAATGTACCCGACCTGTTGCAGCCCGCAGCGCATGCACTACTTCAGTCTAAAGAAGAACTCCGTAAATATCTTGTTGATTTCCCTGCAGGCGAATTATGGACAAAACCTGCTGAAAGGGCGTCTGTAGGGTTTCATCTTCAGCATATAGCTGGTGTGACCAACCGTTTGATCACTTATGCAAAAGGCGAACAATTGAGTGAAGCTCAGTTGCACTATTTAAAACTGGAAGGAAAAGCTGATGCCTCCATTAGTGTTGAAGAACTTATAATTAAGGCTGAAAATGAATTGAGCGAAGCGGTAGTATTTTTGAAATCACAGAAGCCTGAAGATCTAACGAATACGGTCGAAGTAGGGAGGAGGCGAATTAAGTCAAGTTTAATTGGCGTACTTTTTCATGCTGCAGAACATTCTCAAAGGCATATAGGACAAATGCTGGTGACAATATCTGTAGTAAAAGACTCCTAAAATGGCAGGTTAGAAAGATCAACATTGCCGCCAGAAATGATCAAGCCCACTTTCTTGTTTCTGAACTTATATTTCTGCTGAAGAATGGCGGCCAGGGCTACAGCGCTGGAAGCTTCAACCACAATCTTCATGCGTTCCCAGATCAAGCGCATTGCTGCAATGATCTCTCCTTCAGAAACTCTGATGATCTCTGAAACATGATCCCTAATTATAGGGAAGTTAACGTCTCCGAGCATTGTTTTGAGTCCGTCTGCAATGGTAAGAACAGAAGCGTTACTTTCAATCTTTCCACTTTTTAAAGATCTCCATGCATCATCAGCTTCCATAGGTTCTGCACCAATACAAAGACAGTTTTGAAGCAAAA
>NZ_CAJWRQ010000106.1 GCF_913046405.1 uncultured Christiangramia sp. | reverse complement strand
ACCACTGGTGAATATGACGAATGGGGTAATCCTAATGAAAAGTCATATTATGATTATATGAAATCCTATTCTCCTTATGATAATGTTGTAAAACAGGATTATCCAAATATGCTGGTCACTACAGGTCTACACGATAGCCAGGTGCAATACTGGGAACCTGCTAAATGGATTGCGAAACTTAGAGAATATAAGACAGATCAAAACGTTTTATTATTACATACCAATATGGATGCTGGCCATGGTGGTGCTTCAGGAAGGTTTGAAGCGCTTAAGGAAGTGGCTGAAGAATACGCGTTTTTGCTGGATCTGGAGGGTATTAAGGAGTAATTAAAAAATTTGACTTAAATTTGTCGATTAATAAAATGTGTGAAAATGCATTTTATTTAAAGATCATTTTATGAGAGAAGATTTGCATGTTTACGATAACGTATTGCAATTAGTTGGAAACACCCCGTTGATCAACTTAAATAAAATCACTAAAGATTTCCCCGGAAAGTACTCCGCAAAGATCGAAGCTTTCAATCCAGGTCATTCCTCGAAGGACAGGATCGCTTTGTACATTATTGAAGAAGCTGAAAGAAAAGGAATTCTGAAGCCCGGAGATACTATAATTGAAACAACTTCAGGTAATACAGGTTTTAGTATTGCGATGGTAAGTTGCATCAAAGGATATGACTGTATTCTTGCTGTAAGTTCTAAATCGTCCAAGGATAAGATCGATATGCTGAAGACAATGGGAGCGAAGGTACATGTGTGCCCGGCGAACGTTCCAGCAGATGATCCACGCTCTTATTATGAAGTTGCAAAAAGGCTTCATTCTGAAATTAAAGGTTCGGTATATATTAATCAGTATTTTAATGAGCTAAATATTGATGCTCACTTTAATTCTACGGGACCAGAAATCTGGAAGCAAACTGAAGGAACTATAACGCATCTTGTTGCCTGTAGCGGTACTGTTGGAACAATTTCTGGAACTGCGAGATATTTGAAGTCTAAAAATCCTGAAGTAAAGATCCTTGGGATCGATGCATTTGGTTCAGTTTTGAAGAAATATCACGAAACCAAAGAGTTCGATAAAGATGAGATCTATCCTTATAGGATCGAAGGGCTTGGTAAGAACCTGATCCCATCAGCTACAGATTTTGACATGATCGATAAGTTCATGAAAGTTAGTGATGAAGATGCTGCACATACTGCCAGGGAACTTGCACGTACCGAAGGTCTATTCGTAGGTTATACCAGTGGAGCAGCAATGCAGGGATTGAAACAATACCAGGAAGACGGTGAATTTGATGAAAATTCTAATGTAGTATTAATCTTTCCAGATCATGGTTCCAGGTATATGAGCAAAATATATAGTGATGACTGGATGAATGAACAGGGTTTTCTCGATACTCAAAAAGATTCAAAATCTCAATCTATAGAGATCATCAAATAAAATATTAACAATTATTAACAAAAGCATCCTGTTCTTTGCAGGATGCTTTTGTTTTTGTTAGATTTCGATGTTTATAATTTACCTTGTAAAATTGGGCCAATTTTCAGTATTTTTGCGGCTCGTCTAAAAAATGACCGATGAAGGATTTATTTGATAAGATTTACAAAGACAAAGGACCGTTAGGAAAGTGGGCGGAACAGGCAGAAGGATATTTTGTATTTCCTAAACTTGAAGGACCTATTTCCAATAGAATGAAGTTTCGAGGTAAGAATGTAATTACCTGGAGTATTAACGATTACCTTGGTCTTGCCAATCATCCTGAAGTTCGTAAAGTAGATGCTGAGGCAGCTGCAGATTATGGATCGGCTTACCCAATGGGAGCTAGAATGATGAGTGGTCATACAGATCTTCATGAAAAGTTACAGGATGAACTGGCTTCATTCGTAAATAAACAGGCAGCATACCTGTTGAATTTTGGATACCAGGGAATGGTATCTACTATTGATGCTTTAGTTTCCAAACAAGACGTTATCGTTTATGATGTAGATGCTCACGCATGTATCATTGATGGAGTTCGTCTTCACCTAGGACAGCGATTCACTTACAAGCATAACGACTTGGAAAGTATCGAGAAAAACCTGCAGCGTGCAACTAAGATTGCTGAACAAACAGGTGGCGGTATTTTGCTTATTTCTGAAGGAGTTTTCGGTATGCGAGGAGAGCAGGGAAGACTGAAGGAGATCGTTGAATTAAAGAAAAAATATAATTTCAGACTTTTCGTTGATGATGCCCATGGTTTTGGAACTCTTGGAAAGACAGGAGCCGGAGCAGGTGAGGAGCAGGGCGTTCAGGATGATATTGATGTATACTTTGCAACTTTTGCGAAATCCCTGGCAAGTACTGGTGCATTCATCGCTGGAGATAAAGAGATCATGGATTATTTAAAGTATAACCTAAGATCTCAAATGTTCGCTAAATCGCTACAAATGCAATTGGTAGTTGGAGCTTTAAAGCGTCTGGACATGCTAAGAACTATGCCAGAACTTAAAGAAAAACTTTGGGAGAACGTAAATGCCTTGCAAAACGGATTAAAAGAGAATGGTTTCGATATTGGAACTACACAAAGTTGTGTAACTCCAGTATACCTCAAAGGAAGTATTCCGGAAGCGATGGCTCTGGTAAAAGATCTTCGAGAAAATCACGGTGTTTTCTGTTCGATTGTAGTTTATCCGGTAATTCCTAAAGGTCTTATTCTGCTTAGAATGATTCCTACGGCAACGCATACGCTAAAGGATGTTGAAGAAACCTTAACTGCCTTTTCAGCGATTAGAGAAAGACTTGAAAACGGAACTTATAAAAGACTTTCAGCTTCAGTAGAAGCAGCGATGTCTAATAAATAAGGATTATCAATCATATTAAAAAAAAGGCCGGAATTTCCGGCCTTTTTTTATTGATCTTTTTCTTCAGAATCTTCCTCAGCTTCACGACTAAGTTTTCTGCTTCTTGCACGTCTTTTATTTCCTTCATTGGACACTTCCAGGAATTCATCTACTTTATGCAAATCCAATCGATATGAAACGCCAAGAGCAACCTGCCAGCGGGAAGGAGTGTCTTTGAAGTTTACCAGTCCGCTTATATCAAACTGAAGGTTTTCACCCACCAGGTAAGCACCACCTCCACGAAGTAAATCATCAGCATACAGGTCACTTTTGATCCCCTGGTATTCTCCAAAGATCGCAAGGTTAGGGGTGACTGTATGAGTTACCGTTGCAATTGCGGTGTAGGTTCTATATTCCTCAGTTAGTTTATCGGCAATAATATTCATCACCAATACCCATCGACCCCAATTGTTTTGAGTGATAAGAGCTACCTTCGGACTAAATTTATTCTCTCCTTCGAACAGGTAAGGATTATCACCAAAGGCGAAGTTTGCCCCCGCGTAGATCGAAACTGCAGGAATCAGGGTTTTCCACTTAAACTTTCTGTTCGCATACCAGCTTCGAATATTTGGTTTCTCCTCTTCCATATTCTTATATGGATCATAGAAGAGATATTTAAGACCAAGCGTATTGGATTTAAAATTTCTTCCCGAAGTTTCCACTGTATTCCCAAGAAAATTCCGAACGATATCCTGATTTTCAAAAGCACCAGTAAGATTGATCTCAAGGTTTTCCATCAACAGTCCGTATCGCAGTTGGTAGTCCACTCCCCAAATGTCTATATCGGCGCCCAGACCTTCATGCATATCGTTTCCAAGGTAGAATCCCGATTCCAGCTGAATTACATTGGTTCCAACAGCGAAAGCCCCCTGTGATTGTCCCGGGCGGTTGGAGTTTATGGTTTCAGTATATTGTGCCTGAACAGTGAAGCCTGCCATTAGCAGAATCAGGCTGAAGATGCATGTATTGCGCATAACTTGCGGAGTTAATTCAATCAAAGATATAAGTTTTATTATAATTTTATTGCTGAAGCTACTTCCAATCTGAACGCTTATTTTTATTTTTGCCAAAAGCATTAGAATGTTAGAAGCATCCTTATCTGGAGTATTAAAATTTGTACTTGTAGTATTACTTATATATTTCGGATTCAAAATAATAATTCGATTTTTCGGGCCTCTTATCCTCAAATATTTCATGCGAAAAATGGGTAAAAAGTTCGAACAGCAGTTCGGCCAGCAATTTGGTAACCAGTTTGGAGGTGCGGCTTCCAAAAATTCAAAGTCAAATCCTACAAATATTGGTAAGGAACCTAAAGCCAAACCCAATAAAGATAAAAAGGTAGGCGAATATATCGATTACGAAGAAATTGATTAATTTCGAGACTTAGCAGGTTTTAGATCCTGCTTTTAAAATTTTCAGTTTCAAAAGACTTGTGAATGCCTGATATCAAGAAATTCATACCACACCTGCTAGTCCTGGCAGGATTTGTTGTTTTATCCCTATTTTACTTTCATCCTGTCTTACAGGGCAAGGAAATTTATCAAAGCGATATCATTCAGTATATCGGGATGGCCAAGGAGCAGAATGACTTCAGGGAACAAACGGGAGAAGAGCCTTACTGGACAGACTCCGCTTTTGGAGGAATGCCTACTTTCCAGTTAGGAGCATACTATCCGCATAATTATATCAAGAAGCTCGATTCTGCCTTGAGGTTTTTACCCAGGCCAGCAGACTACCTGTTTCTTTATTTTATAGGCTTTTATATTTTACTCCTTTGTTTAAAGATAGATTACCGGGTTGCCTTTGTGGGCTCTCTTGCTTTTGGTTTTTCCACTTATCTCATAATTATTCTTGGAATTGGTCATAATGCCAAGGCTCATGCCATTGCGTATATGCCCGTTGTGCTTGCCGGTATCATTTCAATATTCAGAAACCGAAATGTTTGGGGTTTCCTGCTCTTAAGTGTTGGGATGGCTCTAGAGATCCAAGCAAACCATTTCCAGATGACCTATTACCTGTTGCTTCTGGTCATAGTTCTTGGCATCGTTTATTTTATAGATGCGTTTAAAAAAGCATGGATAGGTAATTATTTCAAATCACTTGGAGTTATGGTTCTTGCGGTGGTTCTTGCCTTGGCTATGAATGCAACCAGCTTGCTTGCTACCAGCGAATATGCCAGTTACAGCACCAGGGGAGAGTCAGATTTAAGTATTGGACCAGACGGCGCTGCTAAAACAGAATCGGGTCTTAGCTACGATTACATCACGGAGTACAGTTACGGAATTTTAGAAAGCTTTAATCTGATGGTTCCTCGTTTACTTGGTGGTGGTAGTTCAGAAAATATTGGTAGCGATTCCAATTTATACGATGCTATATTAAAACTTGGTGCTGCACCGGCTCAGGCTAAAGATTTTGCAGAATCGGCTCCAACTTATTGGGGAGATCAACCATTTGTAGGCGCACCAGCATATATAGGAGCGAGTGTCATCTTTTTATTCATTTTTGCCTTATTTCTTATAAAAGGAAGGTTAAAATGGTGGGTAGTTAGTGGCAGTATGCTTGCTTTGATCCTGAGTTGGGGTAAAAACTGGTTTGCCGGTTCCAATCCTGTGACCAATATTTTTATTGACTATGTACCATTATATGATAAATTCCGTGCAGTGTCATCGATTCAGGTGCTGCTGGAATTATGTTTACCCTTATTAGCGATTGTAGGACTGCATAAATTACTATCAAAGAAAATATCTTCGGAAGAAAAATTAAAAGCCTTGAAATATTCAGGGTTTATTTCCGGAGGCCTGCTTATCTTCTTTTTACTACTGAGTTCAGTATTCGATTTTGCCGGTGCTAACGACTCGTTGTACAGGGAACAGTTCGGTATGGATTTTATCAATGCTTTGAAGGAAGATAGAAAGGATATCTTCTTCAGTGATGTAATGAGATCTTTACTTTTTACCGGAATTGGAGTTGGTTTGATCTGGGCATATCTCAAGAATAAGTTACAGACCAACCTACTAATCGCAGGTTTTGCAGTGCTTATACTTGTCGATTTAATTGGGGTGGACAGGCGTTATGTAAATAGTGATGACTTTGTGCAATCCAGAAAGATCAACCAGCCATACGAGCGATATATTGCAGATGATCAAATCCTGGAGGATACAACGCACTATCGTGTTTTCGATGTATCCGGAAGTCCGTTTAATACAGGAAGAACTTCTTATTATCACAATGCCTTAGGTGGTTATCACGCTGCCAAACCGGGCAGGATACAGGATCTGTTTGATTTCTATATCGCTAAGAATGATATGGAAATTCTGAGCATGCTCAATGTGAAGTACTTCATTGTTCCTACGGAAAATGGAGTACAGGCGCAACAGAATCCGCAAGCTTTTGGAAATGCCTGGGCGGTTCAAACGATTAAATGGGTGGATACCCAGAACGAGGAAATTCAAATTCTGAAGGATGTTAACCTGATGAACACCGCTGTTGTAAATTCTGAATTTAAAGACGTGGTGAGTAATGAATTTGTATATAGTTCCAGCACTAAAATAGATCTGGTGTCACAGAAACCGAATGAACTCAAATACAAATACGAAGCAGATACCGCTCAGTTCATTGTTTTTTCTGAAAATTATTATCAACCCGGTTGGCAGGCTTATATTGATGGAAAGGAAGTAGATCATATTCAGGCGAATTATACACTAAGAGCTATGAATGTGCCTGCAGGGAATCATGAAATTACTTTCAAATTTGAACCTCAGGTTGTTGAGACCGGAAGCACGATAGTTCTAATAAGTTCTATTTTATTTGGCTTGATATTATTTGGAGGACTGGGGTACGAGCTGAAAAATCGTGACCAAATTTAAATCTCTGAATGAAGAAAGCTCTTATTGTTACTTATTATTGGCCACCTGCCGGAGGACCGGGAGTTCAACGCTGGTTGAAATTCGTAACTTACTTAAGAGAATTTGATATTGAACCTGTTGTTTATATTCCTGAAAATCCAGGTTACCCACTTTTAGACAAAAGTTTAGTTGCCGAAATCCCAACAGGAATCCGAATATTAAAGCAACCAATTTTTGAACCATACAAAGTTGCAGAGATTTTTTCTAAAGGTGATTCTAAAACTATAAGTTCTGGAATTATAGCCAAAGAGCAGGAGCAAAGTGCCATCCAGAAGTTGATGTTATTTGTTCGCGGAAACTTTTTTATACCGGACGCTAGAAAATTCTGGATCAAACCCTCGGTGAGTTATTTAAAGTCTGTCTTGGAGAAGGAGAAGTTCGATGTTTTTATAACAACCGGACCTCCGCATAGTCTGCATTTGATTGGTTTGGAACTTCAGAAAAGTTTAGGCATAAAGTGGATAGCCGACTTTAGAGATCCCTGGACAGAGATTGGTTATCACAAAAAACTTAAACTCACTCAGTCTAGTAGACAAAAGCACGTGAACCTTGAATCTAAAGTGCTAAATAAAGCTGATCATATTATCACTACCAGTCATACCACCAAAGCTGAATTTGAATCTAAAACCACCAGACCTATTCGCGTAATCACGAATGGCTTCGATAATCTCCAGAAGGAGCCGATCACATCAGATCATTTTGAGATTTCTCATATTGGTTCTTTACTTTCAGGTAGAAGTCCTGAAATTTTGTGGAAAGCTATCGCAGAGATCGTAGAAAATGTTTCTGACTTCAGAAATAAACTAAAGATTCGATTGGCGGGAAAAATAAGTTCCGAAGTAAAGGAAAGTATTGAAGAACTGGGACTTCAGGAATATCTTCAAATTGATGGATATGTTAGCCATAAAGAAGCTCTGGAAATGCAAAATCGAGCTGCAATTCTATTACTTTTGGAAATTGACAGTGTAGAAACCAGGGGAATCATACCCGGTAAGATCTTCGAATATTTTGCTGCAAAAAAACCAATTCTGGCGATAGGTCCCGAAAGCTGGGAAGCAGGAAAAATGGTTCTGGATACGCAAAGCGGAACTTACTTGTTATTTCGTGATAAGGAAAAGGTCAAATCCTGGATTATAGATCAGTTTTATCGAAAAGAGGCACAGGGAGTCAAGCAAATAAATAGTGATATTTCACAATATCATCGTAGAGAGCTTACAGCTGAGCTGGCAGATTTAATCAAAAAGATCTAATGGGAATAATTATTAATCAGTCCATCAAAAATATGGTGACTACCTACTTGGGTTTTGCCATTGGAGCTGTAAATACATTATTTCTATTCACCTATTTCCTTACTAAAGAATATTACGGATTGGTGAGTTTTCTCCTTTCTGCAGCAAACCTTATCTGGCCGTTTCTGGTTTTTGGGGTACACAGCACGCTAATTAAATTCTTTACCTCTTACAAAACACGAAAAGAACAGGATCGCTTACTTACACTGATGTTGATTCTACCGGCACTGGCGGCTTTACTCTTAGGTTTAGTCGGTTTATTATTTTATACGGAATTGCTGGAATATTTTAAAGGTGAAAATGAGCTCGTCCAGCCCTATATCTGGTTGATTTTCCTGATCGCTTTTGCTACCGCTTATTTTGAAGTATTTTTTGCCTGGTCCAAGATATACTATAAAAGTTCCTTTGGTAATTTTATGAAGGAGGTCTTTCATAGGTTTTGCATAAGCGTTCTACTGCTTATGGTCTATAAGGACTGGATCAGCGTTTCTGATTTCATCTACGCTATCTCTGGCGTTTTCGTATTTAGAATGATTGTAATGGCATTGTATGCTTTTTCCTTACATCCACCAAGAATTAGCCTGCAAGCTCCTGAAAACCTATCCAGATTGCTTAAATATTCAGCATTAATACTAATCGCGGCCTCAGTAGCTACTGTGTTGCTGGATCTGGATAAAGTGATGATTGAATATTACATGCCTATCGAAAATGTTGCGATCTACGGTATTGCAGTCTATATCGCGACCGTGATCTCCGTACCACAAAAAGCAATGCATCAGATCACGCATCCAATGACTGCCGAAATGCTGAATACCAAAGATAAGGCCGGATTGAAGAACCTATATCAGAAAAGTTCGCTTAACCTTCTTATTATTAGCGCCTTGATCTTCATCTGGATAATCACGAATGTAGAATCTTTATATGAACTTATTCCGCAGCAATATCAAATTTCAGTATTTGTAGTACTCCTGATTTCAATCGTTAAACTTTACGATAACCTACTGGGTAATAACAATAGTATTCTATTCAATTCAGATTATTATAGAATTGTCCTCGGTATTGGTGTCATCCTCGTATTGCTTGCATTTATCCTGAATTATTTACTTATTCCAAAATTCGGACTCGAGGGTGCTGCGATCGCTAGTTTTCTGGCCTTCTTTGTTTACAATACTTCCAAAATATATCTGGTCTACTTCAAGTTCAGCATTCAGCCATTTTCGAGGTCTACGTGGTTGATGTTAGTATTAACGTTCGTCCTAACGGCTGGCTTTTATTATATCGACATCTCGGCCCTACCAGTTCTAAATATATTTTTGAAGGTTTTAGTATCCGGGATTATCTACGGACTAATCATCTATTTTTCTAAGGTTTCTTCGGAAATAAATACGATGATCGACAAGGTTCTGAAATTGTCATAAACGAGAAAACCCCATCCGCAAGGCAGCATCAGGGGTTTTCTAACTAACCAACCAAAAAATTAAATTATGAACTTGTCATCTACTATATATTATTCATATTTCGTGCCGAACTTCTAGTTCTTGAAGAAATATTTTTTCTTTCGTTCACTGAAGACTTAGACCTGCTCGAAGATCTTGTTCTGGTCGACCCAGACATCTGTCCGGTTGGACGTTGAGCACTTGTATTCCTTTCAACAGAACGAGTTTTATTTTGAACTTTTGGAGTCCTTTCGGTGTTCCGTACTGATGTAGAACGACTGGTTTTTTGAACTCTGTTATTTGAAGACCTGGTATCTAATCGAGAGTTTCT
>NZ_CAJWRQ010000105.1 GCF_913046405.1 uncultured Christiangramia sp. | reverse complement strand
CTATTTTATCCAGCATCAATTTTTCATCTTTCCATACTTGACTGGCTCTGATTTTTTTACGGTGCAGTGTGATTATATCGTCTGGCTTGTATATTCTAGGGTCTGCATGGTGATAAATCCCATTATGCTCAATTATCTTGTTAGGTTTGATTAGAATATCTGCCTGATGGTAACGATTATCATATTCCTGCAGTATACATTCGTGACATTATCGCTGCACAACAAAGAGCGGTTAATTATGCAGTTTCTAAAGGAACTACGGTTATCGCTTCAGCAGGAAATGATTCGCAGAATTATGATGGACTTAGTTCTTATATCAAATTACCTGGTGGTTTAAACAACGTAGTAACTGTGAGCGCTACTGCACCTCAAGCTTACTATCCAGGTCTTCCAGATCAAAACTTTGATATTCCTTCCAGCTATACCACTCATGGTAGATCTTTAGTTGATGTTGCTGCTCCGGGCGGGGATTTTGATGGACCTAGTTATGGTCTTGATGGAATCTTAAGTGCAGGTAATAACAATGGTTTCTATTTTAGCTCTGGTACTAGTATGGCTGCTCCACATGTTTCTGGTGTTGCTGCTTTGATTATTGCGAAGAATGGAAAAATGTCACCAAAAGAAGTTCAGAGACAACTTGAAAATTCTGCTGATAAGGTTGATGGTAATGGAAAAAGTGAATTTCTGGGACAGGGAAGAATTAACGCTCTTCGCGCTGTAACTGAATAATAGATTTCAATAATTCAAAAAAGCCCCGGTTCTTCCGGGGCTTTTTTTGTTTAAATCATTTACTATCAAAAAGTTAAAGTCTTTTCAGAATAGGATAATATTACTTAACTTTAAGTAAGAGATTTAGAATGACAAAAGGATTTTTAGATCTTGAAGGAAGTAAAGAGTTTTTTTATTTCTAGAGTTTGAAATTTTCTATATAACATTAGTGTTTTGGACATCAAAACCAGTTTGAAAGATTTCTTATTCGGTCATATTTTCTTTTAGAATTTATGATTTTCTGGAAGCAGTGATGATTCGATTGAGTTTTAGCTTAGTTTAAATATGGATCAATCACAGTTTCTGAAGCCATTTCATTTTAGTTATAAGATGAAATGGCTTTTTTTATGCTCTAAATTAAGATCTCTTAACAGCGCATCATCTACTGACTTCTAGGAAAAAAGAGTGAAAATCTGTATATTGCGCGTATGACGATACCCTGGAATGTTCCAGGGTTTTCTTTGAACTTATTGCAATCAAAAACAAAATAAATGTCTCAGAAAGAAAAAATTATTTATACCAAAACTGATGAAGCTCCAATGTTGGCGACTTACTCTTTCCTGCCAATCGTTGAAGCATTCACCAAAGCAGCAGGCGTAAGTCTCGAAACCCGTGATATCTCACTTGCAGGTAGAATACTATCTCAATTTCCAGATTATCTAAAAGATGATCAAAAAGTAGCAGATGACCTCGCAGAACTTGGTGAACTGGCAAAACAACCGGAGGCAAATATTATCAAGCTTCCAAATATTAGTGCTTCAGTTCCTCAATTGAAAAATGCCATCTCTGAATTACAATCGAAAGGTTTTGCTATTCCGGACTATCCAGATGAAGCTATCAATGACGAAGAAAAAGATATTAAAGCCAGATACGATAAAGTTAAAGGTAGTGCCGTAAATCCGGTGCTTAGAGAGGGAAATTCTGACAGACGTGCTCCTAAAGCCGTTAAGAATTTCGCTAAAAAGAATCCGCACCGAATGGGAGAATGGAGTTCAGATTCTAAAACTCACGTTTCTACTATGAGTGAAGGTGACTTCAGAGCGAACGAACGTTCTGTTACCTTATCGAAGGATGATACGCTTAAAATCGAATTTACTTCAGAAGATGGATCAGTTAAAACTCTAAAAGAAGGATTAAAAGTTCTGGATGGTGAGGTGATCGATGCTACGAAAATGAGCAAGAAGGCACTTTTAAAGTTTCTTCGTGAGCAGGTAAAAGATGCGCAGGATAAAGGTGTGCTTTTCTCTCTGCACATGAAAGCTACTATGATGAAAGTATCTGACCCTATTATTTTTGGTCATGCTGTAAAAGTATTCTTTGAAGATGTATTCGATAAATATGGAGCTGAACTTGAAAAAGCTGGTGCAGATGTTACCAGTGGTTTAGGAGATGTTCTTCAGGCCGTTGAAAGTCTTCCGAAAGGCAAACAGGACGAGATCAATTCTGCTATTGCTAAAGATCTTAAGGATGGTCCGGATATCGCCATGGTAAATTCAGATGAAGGAATCACCAATCTTCACGTTCCTAGTGATGTGATCATTGATGCTTCTATGCCAGCGATGATTAGAACAAGTGGCCAGATGTGGAACAAAGAAGGTAAGACTCAGGACACAAAGGCTGTGATCCCTGACAGTTCTTATGCTGGTTTATACCAGGCTACTATAGACTTCTGTAAGGAGCATGGAGCTTTTGATCCTACAACGATGGGAACTGTTCCTAATGTCGGATTAATGGCTCAGAAAGCTGAAGAGTATGGATCTCACGACAAAACTTTCGAGATATCAGGTAACGGTTCTGTAAAAGTTATCAATTCAGCTGGAGAAACTATTCTTGAACATGATGTTGAAGAAGGTGATATCTGGAGAATGTGTCAGGTGAAAGATGCGCCGATTCAGGACTGGATCAAGCTTGCTATTTCAAGGGCTAAAGCTACAGGAATGCCTGCAGTTTTCTGGTTAGATGAAAATAGAGCTCATGATGCTGAACTTATCAAGAAAGTAAAGAAATATCTTCCAAACCACGATACTGATGGTTTAGAGATCAAAATCATGGCTCCTACTGAGGCTACTAAATATACACTTGAGAGAGTAAAAGATGGTAAGGATACTATCTCGGTTACTGGAAATGTACTTAGAGATTATCTAACCGACCTCTTCCCTATTCTGGAACTTGGAACCAGTGCGAAGATGCTTTCTATTGTTCCTTTGATGAATGGAGGTGGACTTTTCGAAACCGGTGCTGGTGGATCTGCTCCAAAGCATGTTCAGCAATTTGTAAAAGAAGGTCACCTGCGTTGGGATTCTCTCGGAGAATTTCTTGCGCTTGCGGTTTCTCTGGAACATCTTGGTGAGAAATATAATAATTCGAAAGCTCTTACTCTTGCTGAAGCATTAGATGATGCGACAGAGAGATTCCTTAATGAAGGTAGATCTCCATCACGTAAGGTAAATGAGCTGGATAACCGTGGAAGTCACTTCTACCTGGCGTTATACTGGGCTGAAGCACTTTCTACGCAAACAAGCAATAAGGATTTGAACGTTTACTTCGGAAGAGTGGCAGATATGCTTAAAGAGAATAAGGATCAAATCCTTAAAGATCTTATCGATGCCCAGGGAAAACCTGTAGACATAGGAGGTTACTACGAACCGAATGAGGAAATGACTAAAAAAGCCATGCGTCCTAGTAACAAATTGAATGAAATTCTGGCGACTGAAGTATAAGTAACCAGTTTATAATTTATATCAAAGCCTCGTCATGGACGGGGCTTTTTTTTATTTCATTTTGATGATCTGAGCACGGTCCATAAATTGTTCCTGCAACCGCTCCATTTTCGGTTCCATCGTTTCTCCGAAAACAAGATATTGGCATTTCGATATACTTAGTGGAATTCTGAGAATATGATTTAAATGACCTCCGCGCGAAATAAATTCAGCATCTTCAATGATAAACATTTTGAGCTGACCCAGGTGTATTCCCGTCATAGAAAACAACTTGCTCAACCTTTGAGGAGTGGCGATCACAATATCAACACCGTAATAGATAGCATCTTTTTGATCATCGATATTCTGTTCGTCATAAGCAGAATAAACCCTAAGATCAGTTTCAGATGTAAAATCTTTGAACCTCTCTTCCAGACTCAATGCAGCTTCCTTGTTCTTTACAAAGATCAAAGCTCTGGGAGAATCTTCAAATGCTTCAGCATTTAATTGCTGAATCACACTTATAATAAGTGCTGTTGTTTTACCGCTACCCTTGGGAGCTAGCATGTACAGATCTGCTCCACTTTTAATTTTAGGTAATGCCTTCTTCTGAAAAGCGTTAGCAGATTCCAATCCCATTTCCTGTAAAGTGGATTTAAGAACAGGGTTCAGTTTTTTAAATGACATACTTAAAATTTTGTTAGTTCACGATCAGCCTTAGCTGATGGCAAAGTTCGACATTTTGCTCAAATAGTAGGCCACGAAAGCAAAAAGCTTTAATTGCCTTCAATCAGCTATTTAATCTTTCGTTAAAGCTATTCGGAAATTAGAACAGGCTATTCACTTTGCTGAAATTTGCATAATGCAAAACATTTCAGAAAAGCGAGACAAAAAACAGGAATTTATTATACTTCTTGTTTTGGGAACACTAATCGCTTTAGGCCCTTTCTCTATCGACGCGTACTTACCTGGTTTCGAAAGTATAGCTCAGGATTTTGATACTACAATTAGCCAGATTGGTTTAACACTTACCAGTTACTTTATAGGAATCTCTCTTGGACAATTGGCCTACGGCCCGATTATGGACAAATACGGTAGGAAAAGGCCACTACTTATTGGCCTTGGTATTTATTTCCTCGCCGCATTAAGCTGTATGTATTCACCAGATCTAACCTGGCTCGTTGTATCACGATTCTTTCTAGCACTTGGAGCTGCAGGTGGTATGGTGGCAGCGAAGGCCATTGTTCGTGATGTTTTTCCGGTAAACGAAGTAGCAGGTGCGATTTCTATACTGATGTTGATCATGGGTGGTGCACCAATCATTGCCCCTACAGTTGGAAGCTTTATCATAGATGCTATGGGATGGGAAATGATCTTTCTCTTTTTAGCCATTTTTAGTGTGTTGATGATCTTCAGTGTAACCAAACTTCTACCGGAAAGCAAAACGCCAGACAGGGCAGTTAATCTAAGACCAAAACAGGTCGCAGTTAATTACTTTAAAATACTTACCCATCACAAGTTCTGGAGTTTTTCAATGGCAGGGAGTTTCGCTATTGGAGCTATGTTCGCATATATTTCTGGAGCTCCAAAACTGTTTATGGAAAATTTTGATCTCACTCAGAAGGAATTTGGAATTCTGTTTGGTATCAATGCGGCAGGTCTTATCCTCGGAAGTCAGATCAACCGACTTTTTCTCAAAAAATACACTCCTTTCCAAATCACGATATTTAATAGTGTGATCCTTTTAGTCCTCTCTGTGTTATTTCTTTTGAATACAATAGCAGGATTTGGACTGGTATTCACCGCAATTTTACTATTCCTCATGCTGTTTTTACTGGGTTTTCAGAATCCGAATACTACAGCTTTGTCGTTGGAACCTTTCGAAGCTAAGGCTGGTAGAGCTTCGGCATTGATAGGTAGTTTAAAAATGATTCTGGGTGCATTGACATCTTTCGCTATCAGTCAGTTTCACACTTCAAGTACCTTACCTCTGGCAATCATTCTATTAGTTTGTTTCGCAATAAGTTTCGCACTTCTTTTTAAATTTTCGAATCAGGAGAAAAAAGCATTGAAGTTCAGTGAAGTATAATTTTTGGGTTTCCACGGTATAGCCTATTTTTATTGAAAAATTGAAATTGCGACTTTTAAGTTTTCTACTATTAGTCATCCTACCTTTTAGTGTGTTCTCACAAGAGTATACTTTAAGCGGTAGAGTGATCGACAAAAGCAGTTACGAAACCCTTATTGGGGTCAATCTCATTTTCCCAGATCTTGCAACCGGCGTGGTCACGAATGATTATGGTTATTATTCGATCAAACTTCCAGCTGGTAAGCACCGGGTTATTCTCACCTATATTGGTTACGCAAATGCTGAAGATGAAGTGAACATTTCAGATGATAAGCAACAGAACTTTCAACTTTCAGAAGCTTCGGAAAGTCTGGATGAAGTAGTCATAACAAGCGATATAAAAGCCCTTAATATCAAGAAACCAGAGATGAGTGTCAACCGACTCTCCATTGGTACTATTAAAAAGATCCCGGTAGTGTTCGGAGAAGTAGATGTGGTAAGAAGTCTGTTATTGTTACCTGGTGTCTCCAATGCTGGTGAAGGCTCTTCCGGGTTCAATGTGCGTGGAGGTGCAGTAGACCAGAATCTTATTTTACTCGATGAAGCAACCATTTATAATTCCTCGCATTTATTCGGCTTGTTTTCCGTATTCAATCCAGATGCGATCAAGGATTTAAAATTATATAAAGGCGGAATTCCTGCGGAATATGGTGGCAGGGTTTCCTCGGTTCTGGATATTTATCAGCGTGACGGTAATAGCCGGGAATTTAAAATGCAGGGAGGAATTGGTGCGATTTCGAGCCGTCTTCTAGCTGAAGGTCCTATAGTCAAAGATAAAGGAAGTTTTCTAGTTGGAGCGAGAAGTTCTTATGCCCATTTATTTCTGAAGCTAACCGACAATGATAATTCGGCTTACTTTTATGATCTGAACACCAAATTAAGTTATGAGCTGGACGAAAGCAATAAGCTGCTTTTAAGTGGTTATTTTGGTCGGGATGTTTTCAATATTAGTCAGAATTTTGAGAATACCTACGGGAATGCGGTACTTAACCTGAGATGGAACCATGTATTCTCAGATAATATTTTCACAAATCTCTCTGCTATTTATAGTGATTACTACTACGGACTCAATCTGAACTTTGTTGGATTTAACTGGGATAGTGGCATTAGAAATCTTAATCTCAAGTATGATTTCAACCATTATATTTCAGAGAATTTCGAGCTGAAGTATGGGATGCATAATACTTATTACAAGTTCAATCCCGGGGAAATAGAACCTATCGATGAGACTTCAGGAATAAATTACTTCAAATTGAATGATAAATACGCTCTTGAAAATGCCTTTTACATTTCAGCTGAACATAAATTTTCAGAAAAGCTTTCCGCAGAATATGGATTGAGACTGAGTAACTTTTTCAGATTGGGTCAGAATGAATTTAATACGTACGCCAATGATGAACCAGTTGCATATAATCCCAGAACGAGTATTTATAGCGAAGCCGATATTCTTGAAACCAGAGATGTTTCCCGTGGAGAATCACTTGAAACTTTTACCAATTTAGAACCAAGACTGGCTATTGCCTATAATTTCGCTGAGGACCAGTCTGTAAAAGTTTCATATAACCGGATGGCTCAATATTTACATTTGATATCAAACACCAGCAGTCCCACACCATTAGATGTCTGGACTCCTAGTGGTCCTTATATAAAGCCACAATTACTGGATCAATACGCAATTGGCTACTTCAGGAATTTCAATGATGGGGATTATACTTTGGAAATTGAAAGTTTTTATAAGGATATACAAAACAGAATAGATTACATAGACGGTGCGAACTTAATCGCCAACAATGCTATTGAGCGAGTAGTTCTTAACGGAGAAGCAAGGGCTTACGGGCTCGAGCTGCTTTTGCGCAAGAACGAGGGACGTTTCACTGGATGGCTGGCTTACACCCTATCGAGATCTGAGCAGAGAACACCAGGCAGAAACTCCCAGGAAATAGGAATAAACAATGGCAACTGGTACAAGACGAATTTTGATAAGCCGCATGATGTGACTATTACCGGCAGCTATGATCTAAATGAGAACTGGGATCTTAACGCCAATTTTATTTATCAGACCGGGCTTGCTACTACTTTTCCAAATGCACAGTACGAATATGAAGATGTGAATATTCCCGTTTATGGTGCACGAAATGAGGATAGACTACCTTCTTATCACCGATTGGATCTTTCGGCAACCTATTACCCTAAGAAAAACAAGGGTCGGAAACTACAGAGCTCATGGAATTTTGGAATCTATAACGTGTACAACCGCCAGAATGCTTATTCGATTTCGTTCCGTGAAAACATGGATACGGGGAGAAATGAAGCTGTAAGACTGACACTCTTCGGGATCATCCCATCGGTAACTTATAATTTTAAATTTTAGAAATGAGATTCAATAAATCATTTTTGGCCTTGATTCTATTTCTGGGATTCATCTCCTGCGAAGAAGTCGTAGATATCGACCTGGAGGAGTCTGAACCAAAATTAGTAGTAGAAGCTTCTATTGTCTGGATCAAGGGAACAGATGGCAATCGTCAGGAAATCAGGTTAAGTACAACGAGTCCTTTCTATGAAGAAGAACTACGGCCTGTGGCAACAGCTTCAATAGTGGTTACTTCTGAAAATGGTAGTACATATGAATTTACTCATGAACAGAATGGCATATATATTAATGAAGACTTTCAACCTGTTCTTGATCTGGAATATGAACTAGAATTAATTTATAATGATCAGGTTTATACTGCAACTGAGAGTTTTAAGTCAGTCTCGGGAATAGATTATGTAGAGCAATTAGATGGTGGTGGCTTTGCTGGGGATGAAATTGAGATAAAGGCATTTTATACAGATCCGGCAGATCAAGAGAATTACTACTTATTCAAGTTCACAGATGAGGACGTCTTTCTGGAATTATATGAAGATGAGTTTACAGATGGTAACCAGATCTTCGGATATTTTTCTAATGAAGATATTGAACAGGGTGATGTCATTTCCATACAAATGGAGGGTATAAGCAGAGAATATTATGATTATATGTTTGTATTGAGATCACAAGTTGGCACGAACCAGGGAGGACCTTTTGAAACAATGCCAGCAGTAGTAAGAGGCAATATCGTAAATGAAACAAAAAGGGATAACTTCCCATTTGGTTATTTCAGGCTTTCGGAAGCAGATTCAATAACCTATAGCGTAGAATGATGAAACATACAGATAAAAAGACCTTATCAAAAGGAGTGAAATATCTCGCAGGTTCCTTGCCCCTCGTTATGATTGGACCTTCAGTGTTGTATAATGCTTTTAATAACCAGAATCATCCCTGGTATATTCCTGTCCTGATTTTTGGTATCATCGCAACCTTCGCTGCGATCTTTCTAATGTTTAAGGGTATTATAACCATGGTTAATTCTTTCTTCGGAAAAGGCTCCTAAGTCATATTTCAGTTCCTGGCCGTTGAATTCACTATCTGATTAATTTCATTTGGTAGTAAGAAAAATCAGATCAACCAAACTGAATTAGATTGATATTTTTCGGAATAGAGTATAGTTAAACTATATGATCAGGATCCAGCTCTAGTAAATTAAGCTATTGATATATAAACTATAGTAGAAATTATAGATTCCGTCTTCAAGCACTTCGTTTTGAAACGAGGTCTTCCAGTTCTCATTTGATCATTCTGATCACCTGTAAATTCCTGTTCTGATATTAGCCAATACAGCCTTGCCATTTAGTTACACTTATGATTATCATATATTAATAATAACTACGTCTATGCTAAATTCCGAATGATCCCAGTCCTGGAATCCTCCCGGATAAAAGTTTGTTGCCATATAGTAGTAACTAAAGAAAGGGAATCTTACCGAGGATATAGATGATGATCAATTGTAATATTGAACGCTGGAAGAAGTAAAAATGCGGATTACCAAATGTTAGGTTATTCGCAAATAAGGTAGTAAAGATAGTAACAGACACCAATTATGTTTACTGATTGAAGTCATTAAAGGACTTCGAAAACATCAAGCAACATGGTTTTCGATAGCAATTAGCGCCAAAAGCAATTTCACTCCTTGACATTATGGTATAAAAAAACCCTTCATCGATATGATGAAGGGTTCTAGAAGAAGGCGACGACATACTCTCCCACAATACAGCAGTACCATCTGCGCTAACGGGCTTAACTACTCTGTTCGGGATGGGAAGAGGTGAGCCCCGTTGCTATAGCCACCTTAAAAGGTAAGTTATAAGCTTCGAGCTTAAAACTGTTCTAATTACTTAGATTAGAACTAATATCGTTGACATGATTAAAGAAACAAAAAAGTTACAAGTACCTGTTATACTCTTATAAAATAAGCATTTGGCGGCTCTGAGGTTTTGCGGCCTCAGAGCCATCGCGCATCAAGCTTTACGGATTATTAGTACTACTCGGCTATGACATTACTGCCTTTACACCTATAGCCTATCAAC
>NZ_CAJWRQ010000104.1 GCF_913046405.1 uncultured Christiangramia sp. | reverse complement strand
TTATTCAAATCCCCGATGGTTGGAACATTCTACCGAAGACCTGGACCAGAAGAGCCTTCCTATGTTGAAGTAGGTTCTAAAGTGAAAGCAGGAGATGTTCTCTGTATCATTGAGGCGATGAAGGTGATGAACGAAATCAAAGCTGACGCAGCCGGCACCATCGATGAAATTCTTCACGAAGACGGCGACACAGTCGAATACGGACAGCCTTTATTTAAGATTACATAATCCTTTCGCAGAATGATTAGTAAAGTCCTCATTGCAAATCGCGGGGAAATCTCTCTGCGAATAGCACGTGCTTGCAGAGAATTAGGAATAGGGACACTTGCTGTTTATTCTGAAGCCGACGAACAATCTCTTCACGTCCAACTGGCAGACGAAGCCATTTGCATTGGTCCTCCCTCAAGTGCTGAAAGCTATTTGAGAGGAGATCGGATCATGAGCGCAGCCGAGATTGCAGATGTGGATGCCATTCACCCTGGCTACGGCTTCCTCTCAGAAAACGCCGACTTCGCGGAGCAATGTGAAGCCTGTAACATTCTTTTCATTGGCCCACGTTCGGAAACCATTCGAAAGATGGGGGACAAGGCTCTTGCTCGAGAAACTGTTTCGAAGGCGGGAGTTCCGATTATTCCCGGAAGCGACGGACCGGTAGAAAATGAGAAGGAAGCTTTGAGAGTAGCCAAAAAAATTGGGTTTCCGGTCATAATCAAAGCGGTATCCGGAGGTGGCGGCCGAGGAATGCGCATTGCGCACAACGCTGTATCCTTCACCAAAGAATTCCTCACCGCAAAGATGGAAGCAGAAAAAGCGTTTGGTGACGGGACGATGTATGTTGAGAAATATCTGGAAAACCCTCGGCATATAGAATTCCAAATACTTGCCGACAAACACGGCAAGATTTTGCACCTAGGAGAGCGAGACTGCTCTGTACAGCGAAGACATCAGAAAGTTGTGGAAGAAGCACCTTCAGTGGTTCTTGACGATGACTTGCGGGCAAAAATGGGGGAGGCAGCAGTAAAAGTTGCCAAGGCCTGTGATTATGTAGGTGCTGGAACTGTAGAATTTTTGTTTGATGAGAACAGGAATTTTTACTTCCTGGAAATGAATACGAGATTACAGGTAGAACACCCTGTAACCGAATATATAACGGGTGTGGATCTTGTTGAACAGCAGATCAGGATCGCTCGTGGGGAAGCAATTGCCTTTACTCAGAATGACTTAAAGATCAAAGGACACGCTATGGAACTCCGCGTTTATGCTGAAGATCCTCTGGAAGATTTTATGCCAAGTACGGGAACCCTTGAAAAATACCAGATTCCGCAGGGTGAAGGAATTCGAATGGACAATGGTTTTGAAGAAGGAATGGAAGTACCTATCTATTATGATCCCATGCTTGCAAAATTGGTGACCTATGGTAAAACCCGGGAAGAAGCGATCGAGGTAATGATCAAGGCGATCGACAATTATATCGTGGAAGGTGTTTCCACAACCCTTGCCTTCGGAAAATTCGTTTTCCAGCATGATGCCTTTAGAAGCGGTGATTTTGACACCCATTTTGTCAAAAAATATTATTCGCCGGATGCGCTGAAAGAAGAAACAGAACAGGAAGCCAGACTGGCAGCATTACTGGCGCTGAAACAATATTTAAATGATAAGGAACAGCTAAGGCTGCCTTCAAACTAATTCTATATAATTCAGAATCATACGAATGAGTCAGAATCTAGAAAAATTAAAAGAAAAAATTGCTGAAGCCCACAAGGGTGGAGGTGAGCAAAGAATAGCCAAGCAACACGAAAAGAAGAAACTTACCGCCAGAGAGCGCGTAGATTATCTTCTGGATGAAAATTCCTTTGAGGAAATCGGTATCCTGGTGACCCACCGTACGACCGACTTCGGAATGGAAAAGCAGAAATTCTATGGTGATGGGGTTGTTACAGGTTATGGAACAATTCACGGTAGGTTGGTGTATGTATTTGCACAGGATTTCACGGTTTTTGGAGGTTCACTTTCAGAAACCCACGCCGAGAAGATCTGTAAGATCATGGACATGGCCGTAAAGGTTGGAGCACCGCTTATTGGATTAAACGATTCCGGAGGAGCAAGGATCCAGGAAGGGGTTAAATCTCTTGGGGGTTATGCAGATATCTTTCACAGGAACGTAAAGGCATCGGGCGTAGTTCCTCAAATTTCAGCTATTATGGGGCCATGTGCCGGTGGCGCTGTGTACTCGCCAGCGATGACCGACTTCACCCTGATGGTAGAAGATACTTCCTATATGTTCGTTACCGGTCCAAACGTGGTGAAAACGGTAACTAATGAAGAGGTGACTTCCGAAGAACTTGGAGGAGCCAGCACACATTCAACAAAATCAGGGGTTACGCACGTGACTGCTGCAAACGATATCATTTGTCTTGAAAATATCAAGCAATTGATAAGTTACATGCCGCAGAATAACAAAACTGCACCAGAAAAGCTGGAATTTAAATTAGGCGATGAGCACAGGGAAATACTGGAAAGTATCGTGCCCGACAGTTCCAATAAGCCTTATGATATGCATGAAATCATTCATGGTATCATAGACACAGATTCCTTTTTCGAAATTCATAAAAATTACGCTGAGAATATTATTGTTGGTTTTTCGAGAATTGGAGGACGTAGTGTCGGGATCATTGCAAACCAGCCTATGAGTCTTGCTGGAGTATTGGATGTAGACGCTTCCAAAAAAGCAGCGAGATTCACCAGGTTCTGTGATTGCTTTAATATTCCGCTATTGGTGCTGGTTGATGTACCAGGTTTCCTTCCGGGAACAGATCAGGAATGGAACGGGATCATCCTGCATGGCGCAAAATTGTTATATGCATTGAGTGAGGCGACAGTTCCAAAAGTTACGGTGATCACCAGGAAGGCGTATGGTGGTGCTTACGACGTAATGAATTCCAAGCATATTGGAGCCGATCTTAACTTTGCCTGGCCAACTGCGGAAATTGCCGTAATGGGAGCAAAAGGAGCTTCGGAAATTATCTTTAGGAAAGAGATATCACAAGCAGAGGATCCGGAAAAGAAACTGGCAGAAAAGGAAGCTGAATATGCTGAAAAATTTGCCACTCCTTTCGAAGCTGCACAACGTGGCTTTATCGATGAGGTGATCATGCCGAAGGATACGCGTAGAAAGTTGATACGTGCGTTTAGTGCACTTGAAAATAAAGCGGTTTTAAGACCGGATAGAAAACACGGTAATATCCCGTTATAGGGAATGTCAAATCACTTGTAAATGCTGAATGGGAATTCAGCATTTATTTTTTACTGAAATTTAAAAATGATGAAATTCAATAAGATCGTTCTGGTAGACCATACAAAAATGAACGAGGAGTCCATAAATAAACTGAAGGAATTTTCAGATAACGGGGTAGAGGTATATGACGATTACCCGGAAGATGAGCAGACAATTATAGATAGGATTGGCGATGCAGAAGCAATTATCGTATCCTGGCATACTCAAATCACTGAAAACATCATAGACTACTGTTCCAGCTTAAAGTATATAGGAATGGCTTGTAGCCTGTACGATGATGAATCTGCAAATGTGGCGGTGAAGTTTGCACGGGATCGCGGGATCGAAGTGTGCGGTATTCGCGATTATGGAGATCCTGGTGTAGCTGAATTTATAATTTCTGAATTGATTCAGTTATTAAATGGCTATTCTGGTAAACAATGGAAACACATGCCCCGGGAGCTAACCGATCTTAAAATTGGGATCGTAGGTCTGGGAACTACCGGAAAGCTGCTGGCAGATTGCTTAAAGCCGTTTGGAGCAGATCTTTACTATCATAGCAATACCAGGAAACAGGATTATGAGAAGAAAGGTTTGAAATATCTCGAATTACCGGAACTAGTGGAAACCTGTGATGTACTAAGCTTTCATTTGCCAAAAAATACTCAGGTAATGACTTCGGAATATCTTCAGAAGTTTGGAAATTCTAAAATTGTTATCAATACCAGCCTGGGGCTTCCTTTTGAACTTGATAGCTTCAGTAACTGGATAGCGCAGGAATCCAATTTTGGGATCTTCGATGGTGATGGTGGGAAAGAGCTTTCCGAAGAAATAAAGAAAAGAGATAATGTGATCGCCCACGATAAAAGTGCAGGCTGGTCTTCCCAAACTCTTGTAAGGCTTTCTGAAAAAACACTACAAAATCTGGCAGACTTTTGTGAAGATAGATAGTGTAACCATTGTTACTTAAATATCGGTGCACTTCTCGCACTTTTGCAATCAATAAAAAATAATTATGGATCTAATTTTTCAGGGTTGGCCCTGGTATGTGGCTGGACCGCTTATCGCACTCATTATGTTTCTCCTCATTTTTATGGGGAAGCAGTTTGGAATGTCTTCAAACCTTCGAACTTTATGTACTATATGTGGAGCAGATAAATCTGCCGGCTTTTTTGATTTTAACTGGAGAGCTCAAAAGTGGAATCTTGTGGTGATCGTTGGAGCCGCCATTGGTGGTTTTATAGCGATGAACTTTCTAACCGTAGATCCTGCAGTGACCATTAATCCAGATACGGTCGCAAATCTTAATGAACTTGGTTTTTCTAGTGCTGGTGAGGCATATCTTCCAGATGAATTATACGGTATTGATGCTCTTACAGACTGGAAAGCGCTTAGCATTCTGATAATTGGAGGATTTTTGATAGGTTTTGGTGCTAGATGGGCTGGTGGATGTACTTCTGGACACGCGATTTCAGGACTTAGTAATTTACAGTTGCCTTCGTTGATCGCTGTAGTTGGATTTTTTATAGGTGGATTATTTATGATCCATGTGTTGTTCCCTTTAATTTTTTAAGAGATGAGAGTAGTAGGATATTTAGTAATAGGAATCATGTTCGGTATTGTAATGTTCAAGTCTGAAGCAGCTTCCTGGTTCAGGATCTACGAGATGTTCAGGTTCGAGTCATTCCATATGTATGGAATCATAGGTTCAGCTCTAGTCATTGGCGTACTTGGGACTTTACTGATCAAGAAAAAAGGAATGAAGGATGTTCAGGGTGAACCAATCACTTTTCAGCCAAAAGAAAAAAGTTTCAGTAGATATATGTATGGCGGAATTATTTTTGGATTGGGATGGGCGCTAGCAGGAGCCTGCCCGGGACCAATTTATACACTCATTGGTGCAGGTTATGTAGCCGTGATCGTAGTTTTCCTGGCAGCAATGCTTGGAACCTATGTTTATGGGCTATTGCGCGATAAACTTCCACATTAATCAATTGACATAATATAAAAAAGCTTGCTGAAATTTTAAATTTCAGCAACTTTTTTAATTAAATCTAAACTCTGGAAATAAGCTCTGGCTAATTCATTTTTTCAGCCTTCATATATAATTCCTGGGTCCGAATTTTATCTATCATTTCTTTACCTTTTTCAGCAACAGCTTTCCACTTTTCAGAATTATGGATCTTATCATAGGTAGCTGAATCTGGCCAGACACCTTCCATAAAATAGCTGTAATCATTATTCTCTGCGATTTTGTACAAATGATAACCGGCTTCCGGGTATACTTCTTCACTAATCGCATGATTCATTTCCTTAAGGAAATCACTTACTTGCTTCTCACTAACATCATCCGGAAGCTTGAATAAGTGCAGACTTTTTTTACCAGCTGCTTTGGTATTGTTCTTTAGTTCTATCTGAATTACTTTAAACGAGGTATCACCAATGTTCATAGGTTCGTGTTTGGTTTTGTCCACCCATAAAACATCTCCGCTATTTCCCTGCATTTTAAGCGTCTTTCCCTCACCGGTTTTCATACTCGCAGTATGCTCGGTAAGAAACACGGCTACTCCTTCAGGATGCGTATGCATTTTTGAGGATTCCCCGGCATTGTAGTTAATTCGAAGAACTCTAACCTGGTCATTTTCAAGTTCTACCTTGTAATGTTCAGGATCGATCTTTATCGCATCCTGTGCATGTATTTTTATTACTGAAAACAGGAAGAGTAAGGTAAAAACCTGAATTCCTGAATACTTTAAAGATATTATATTCATTGTCTAGATAGATATTGATAATTTTATATTTCTAATATCCGCAGATTTTGCTAAAGTACTCCATTAGCACTTTGAGGTTCCTGTCTACAAATTACTACTCGATGGAATCCTGCATGCTTCTCGATTCTTCCAGCATTCTAAGAGCATCGTTCATTCCGGCATTATCGAAATAGAGATATTCCTTTACGATCTTTCCATCCTCAAATCTGGCGGTTATATGCACCGGGATCACGATCATTGAATCGTTTTCTGCGATCGTACCTTCCCATTCACCCCAGAAATTAACCCAGGTTTCACCGGCATCTGTCACCACCATTTCAAATTCATTTTCAGAATCCACGAAATCATAGGAAGAAAGTGCCGAGTTATTCTGCTTGTGCATAGCTACCGCGGCAGATACATCTATTGATTCCCGACTATTATAAAAAAGTTCTACGCTGTCTGCGAAGTGGGATTGATACTCATCCCATTCTCCGTTCTCATAATTCTGCAGAACATTTTTAAAAGTATTGATCTGTTCTGAATCTTGCGTGTACCGGATCTTTTCTTCCTTCTTATTATTCTGATCACAGGAAATAAGGAGAAATATGCATGAAAATAAAATGAATAGATTTTTCATAATCTTAATTTTCAGCCTGGTAAGAGATCTCTGGTTTAACATGTCCTGTAACAACTTCACGTTTAGAGAACACTTTCTGTATTTCTGAAGACAGTTTTTCACCCTCTTCACCAAGTAACTCTCCATTCTCTTTTCGCATTTTTTCTACGGAAGCAGCATCTTTACCAGATACGGCTACCATAAAATAGGAATCCATAGTTCCGAAGCCACTTCTATAAAGTCGGTAGTAAGCTTTTGAATCTTTATCTTCATAAAGTTTTCTGGCAGCTTTAGCCATCTCTACAGCTTTATCCGTTTTTCCCGGAGGAATATGGTAAAATACAAGCTCTCTGTAATTCATTCCTTCCATCCTTTGATCCATACCTTCAGGCATATATGAATGCTCTTTGTCAAGATTTAGAATATAATCTCCGTGTTTGGTAAAAGTTTCAGCAAATGGCTCAAATAGCTTTTGGAAAGCTTCCTCGCCCATTTTTTCCTGCAGGTCTTTGAACGGATTCTTATCCAGTTCAGCGAAATTGTCAATTTCCGTGAGGTACATTACGCGATTATCATCTGCCTGAAACGCCAGCCATTCCATGCCTTCCATATTATGCTCTTTAGCAGCTTTCAGCAAGGCTTTATCGGCTTCTATATGCTTGTCCATCATACCGTCTTTCACATGATCTTCATGCACTACATACATTTGAAAATTATCACCTTGAGCTGTCAATGGACTTGTTGAACATAGCGCAAGAGCCAGGAGAATCGAAAAGGATCTTAGTAACTTCATTTGGTCTGGTTTTTATGGTTAATAAATATTAATTTAGGAAGTAATTCATTGTATATAAGTGCGTTTTGGACGTAACTAGCCAAAAAATGTCCGGGCGTAGCTAAAAAGTTTCCGAAGAAAAAATGTTGGAAAATGGCGGGATAAAGATACAGGGCTATATTACCTGTAAATGTTGAAAAAGCTCCGTTCTCATATTTTTACTAAGTGGAAGCGATCGAGATGCGATGAGGACATGATTGCTTCCAATCTCATCGATATGAGAGAGATTGGCGATATAAGATCGATGAATTCGTAGAAAACGTTTATCGGTAATTTTGTCGTTGACATCTTTCAGGGAACAAACCAGAAGAAATTTTTTATTCCGTGAATATACCTTACAGTAATTTCGATCTGCTTCGATATAGTGAATATCATCAAGCGAAATTCTAACCATGGTATCCTGGCAGCGAACAAAGATGCGGTCTTTCAGAATAAGTTGACAGTCTGTTTTCGCTGGCTTTTTTCTTAATCGGTCAAGCGATTCTGAAATCTCCTCTTTGAATAATCGTTTCTGATCTTTCAGTTTATTGAAAATTAACTTCTGAAGAGACTTTGTTTTGCTTCCGTTGAAATACAGGACTGAATGTTCTTCTTTCGAAGGATTGGATTCAAACCCATTCAGCTGACCTTCAAGACGATCTTCCATGAGAATAAGATCGGGGACATCCTGTTCTATAAAATGGAGTGCATCTTTTGCTCTTGAGAATATACCTGTGATTTGATAGCCCAGTTTGTTAAGCCGCAAAGATAACTTAGCGGCCATGGGAATATTTTTTTCAACAATAACGATTTTCGCTTGCCTGGTCATTCATTAAAAGTATACTATAAATATACTGAAACTATTGATAACCAGTGAGGTATGATAGTTATTATCTTATTCTTGAACTTCCGGGAGAAGTAGGGTAGAAGGAGGGAAGCGTGATCTTATATTTGACCACGACCAGTCTTATGCTAATTACTGTAAGCGCGGTAGCGAGGTAAATAACGTCGGTATTCATTCCCAGGTCGTAAAGTGTAACATAGGCAAGTGCACCAATAAGGCAGGCAGTGGCATAGATTTCTTTTCTAAATATCACCGGGATTTCATTACAGAGAATATCCCGAATCACACCTCCAAAAGTCCCGGTCATAGCTCCAAGTGCAACAGATATGATAGGATCCAACCCGTTCTGTATTCCGGTTTCTACTCCGGTGATGGTAAAAACACCAAGTCCAATTGTATCAAATAGAAATAGTGATTTTTTCAAATAGTTCAGCTTATTTCTGAAGATGATCGCCAGAATTGTTACTACACCTATAAGATATATGTACATAATGTTTTCCATCCAGGTAACTGGAGTATCTCCAATTAGAATATCCCGCACAGTTCCACCGCCAATCGCTGTAACGAATGCAATAATAAAGATACCGAAGAGATCAAGTCTACGGTTCATGGCAGATAAAGCACCAGAAATCGCGAATGCGATCGTACCAAGGATATCCAGGATGCTAAACAAACTTATTTCCATACTTGGCAAAGGTAGTTTTATCTTTTAAATTTGCCTGATTGTGTGATAGTTTCGTGCTTATTTTGGCTTCCTATTTAGATATAGATTAAGTTAATATCTATTTTTGTAAGTTTTAGTGCAAACTACCTACTTTTATAACACAGAAAATCAAAAGATATGAGTGATACTATCGAAAGAATAAAATGCCTGATCATAGGTTCAGGTCCTGCAGGTTATACTGCAGCGATCTATGCCGCAAGGGCAGATATGAAACCAGTTATGTATACCGGAATGGAACCAGGCGGACAGTTAACTACTACCACAGAAGTTGACAATTTTCCAGGTTATCCTGAAGGTATAGATGGTCCAAAAATGATGATGGATCTGCAACAGCAAGCTGAACGTTTTGGAACAAAGGTGAGAATCGGAATGATCACTGAAGTTGACTTTTCTAAAGAAGTAGGCGGGATCCACAGAGCTCTTGTAGATAATAAGACCTGGATCGAGGCTGAAAGTGTGATCATATCTACCGGGGCAACTGCCAAGTATTTAGGTTTGCCTAGTGAGCAAAAGCTTAGAGGTGGAGGAGTATCTGCATGTGCAGTATGCGACGGGTTCTTTTATAAAGGCCAGGATGTTGCTATCGTAGGTGGTGGAGATACCGCTGCGGAAGAAGCTACTTATTTATCGAATATCTGTAATAAAGTGACCATGCTGGTTCGTAAGGACTATATGAAAGCTTCAAAAGCAATGCAGCACCGTGTGGAAACTACCAAGAACATTGACCTTCGTTACAATACAGAAGTCGATGAGATCTTAGGTGAGCAGGTAGTAGAAGGGCTTAGAATGGTGAATAACCAGACTGGAGAGAAGGAAGAAATCGATATTACAGGATTCTTTGTTGCTATTGGACATAAACCGAATACCGATATTTTCAAAGGTTGGTTAGATATGGACGAAACTGGTTACGTGATTACCGAGAGTAAGACCACCAGAACTAATATCCCAGGTGTTTTCGCTTCTGGTGATGTTCAGGATAAGGTTTACAGACAGGCGATTACCGCAGCTGGAACAGGTTGTATGGCAGCACTGGATGCCGAAAGATATCTTGCTGAGATCGAAACAGAAGAAGATATTCAAAAGCCACAAACTAGACCTGAAACAGTTTAACTCAGGTAGTTTATAAAAGAAAAAAGTCCCGCAATTGCGGGACTTTTTTTTGATACTAACTTAAGATAT
>NZ_CAJWRQ010000103.1 GCF_913046405.1 uncultured Christiangramia sp. | reverse complement strand
CAATTCAGAGTGCGGGAAACAGGTGGATACTTTTAAGTCAGTAAAAAAGCGCTCCGTAGAGCGCTCTTCAACTTTAACTAATCAAACTACCATTGGTTACGAAATATCGATCAACCTTTTGGCCTGTACTTTTGCTTCTTCCTTTTTTGGAAGGGCTATTTCCAGAACACCATTCTTGTAGGTTGCAGATATTTTACCACTATCTACAGAATCTGGCAAGCTAAAAGCTCTTCTAAAATTACTGTAGCTAAATTCTCTTCTGGTAAATCTACCCTGCTCTTCAGTTTTCTCAACCTCTTTTTTAGCTTCCGAAGAAATAGTTAGAACATCATTATCGAGTTCAATATTAAAATCTTCTTTTCCCTTTCCTGGAGCAGCAACTTCAACAGAAAAACTGTCCTCAGTTTCTCTAATATTTACTGCTGGAATACTGGTTCCAATACTATTCACGTTTGTAGTTCCACCAAGCCAGTCATTTTTGAACATATCATCAATCACTGATGGTAACCAACCTGTTTCATTTCGCTTAATAAGACTCATAGTTTTATGTTTTTAGATTAATAATCATTTTTGATTTCGTAGAAGGAATAGCAATTCCGGTACCATCAGGAAAAACATGCCTTTTTGTCGTTTTAATTCATTTATAACATGTCACAATGTCTCTTTTGTCTAATTTTTATCAAAAATCCGACTACTAAATCATGATTGCTTAATTTTATACTCAATCTTATTTGTATGAAGCAACTTTATAACCGCACTCTTTCATTCTTCAATGTACTTGAAAGCAAGATTGCGTTCTACCCTACATTACTTGCCTTCGCTGGATTCAACTTTGCCTTTTTTATGTTGTACCTCGAAAATCGAGGTATCTCGAAATTTTTATTGGAACATCTCCCTCCACTGGTTATTGAAAATGGCGATACCGCTATGACCATCTTAAGTTCACTAATCTCCGGACTTATTTCGATGATGGTTTTCAGCTTCTCAATGGTAATGTTACTACTCAGCAACGCCTCCAGCAATTTTACACCCAGATTGCTACCGGGATTGATTAGTGACAAACGGCATCAAATTATCCTTGGAATATTCTTATTCACTATCCTTTATTGCATATTCGTACTATTTGCAATACAACCTACCGGAGATGAGTATCAATTACCCGGGGTAGCTGTACTGCTAGGAATTCTTCAAACTGTGGTTTGCTTTTATTCTTTCATTTATTTTATCCATAATATTTCGCAAAGTATTCAGATTAGCAATATCCTACAGAATATTTACCAGGTGGCAAAAGACAGGCTACAGGAACTTGTAGACAAACAGAAATTTAAGGAAATTGAGTTTCAGGAGACAGAGAAATGGACCAGTTATCATAGCGTACAAAGCGGGTATCTTCAGAATATTTCTTTTACTAATCTCGTGGATATATGCGTGGAACACGATGTAAAAATCCATATTCTACCGGTCAAGGGAATATTTGTTCTAAGCGGTATTCCGCTATTTAAAGTCAACAAGGAAGTTGACGAAAAGATCGTAAAGTTGATATTATCTAATTTCAATTTTTCGAGAGAAGAATTGGTGGCCGATAATTATACGCTTGCTTTTAAACAAATAACCGAGATCATTGTAAAAGCAATGTCCCCGGGAATTAATGATCCTGGTACTGCGATCAATGGCATTGATTATCTCACGGAACTCCTTGCCTTAAGAATGCAAAAAAGAGATACCAGCTATATTTTTAGGGATGAAGAAGCTTACGTAAAACTAAATACGATAGATTTTGAAGATCTTTTGTATAATATCATGGCCTCAATTCGTACATATTGCAAACATGATATAACTTTGGTGCAGAAATTACTTCTGATGTTCTATTATCTTGAAAAGCAGGTAAAAAATAATAATGAATATTCTGAATGTTTACGTAAGGAAGCACAAAACCTACTTGTAGACGCCAGAAGTTCTATTGAAAATGAAGTGGATATTAACACTATTACTAATCTGGTTAAACGTTTTAATTTACAAACAACATAAGCATGGCGCTAACTAACAATGATATTTTTAAAAAACTAAGAGTTGCTCATAAACTTACTAATGATGATATCGTTAAGATTTGCGAACTCGTGGATTTCAAGGTGAGTAAAAGTGAACTTGGAGCGATCTTCAGAAGAGAAGATCATGATAAATACGTGGAATGTGGAGATCAATTCCTTCGTAACTTCCTTGATGGCTTGATCATCCATTTACGTGGACCAATGCCGAAGAAGAAGTAGCTTTAGACTTTAGACTTTAGACTTTAGACTTTAGACTTTAGACTTTAGACTTTAGACAAAATTAAAAAAGAGGAGTTGAAACTATTTTCAACTCCTCTTTTTATTTCTGAAAAACTAATTTTTAGCGAACCAGTTTTTTGTATTTGATACGTTTCGGCATTAGATCACCACCTAAACGCTTTTTCTTATTCTCTTCATAATCTGAGAAACTACCTTCAAAGAAGTACACCTGCGAATCTCCTTCGAAGGCTAGAATATGCGTACATATCCTATCCAGGAACCAACGGTCGTGAGAGATCACTACAGCACATCCTGCGAAGTTATCGAGACCTTCTTCCAAAGCACGAAGCGTGTTGACGTCAAGGTCATTGGTAGGCTCATCCAGAAGCAAAACGTTTCCTTCTTCTTTTAGAGTCATAGCAAGGTGCAACCTGTTTCTTTCTCCACCCGAAAGCATGTTCACTTTCTTATTCTGTTCGCTACCGCTAAAGTTAAACCTGCTTAAATAAGCTCTCGAATTAACCTGACGACCGCCCATCATGATCAGCTCCTGTTCATCACTAAAGTTCTGCCAGATAGTTTTTTCAGGGTCTATATTGGAATGGCTTTGATCCACATAAGCGATCTGGGCAGTTTCACCCACCTTGAAAGATCCTTTATCTGGAGCTTCCTCTCCCATTATCATTTTAAAGATCGTGGTCTTACCTGCACCGTTTGGTCCAATAATTCCAACAATTCCTGCCTGTGGCAACTGGAAGTTCAGGTCTTCATAAAGAAGTTTATCTCCAAAAGCTTTACTTACACCCTCAGCCTCGATCACATTTGTTCCCAATCGTGGTCCGTTTGGGATGTAGATTTCCAGCTTTTCATCCATTTGCTTTTGATCCTGACTAAGAAGTTTATCGTAATTCTTTAATCTTGCCTTCTGCTTGGACTGTCTTCCTTTCGGACTCATTCTTGACCATTCAAGCTCTCGTTCTAAAGTTTTCTGTCTTTTACTAGCTTGTTTTTGCTCCTGAGCAAGACGCTTTGATTTTTGATCTAACCATGAAGAGTAATTTCCTTTCCAAGGAATACCTTCTCCTCTGTCCAGTTCCAGAATCCATCCCGCTACATTATCAAGGAAATATCTATCGTGAGTTACCGCGATCACAGTACCCTTATATTGTTGCAGGTGATGCTCCAGCCAGTGTACCGACTCTGCATCAAGGTGGTTGGTAGGCTCATCAAGTAAAAGAACATCTGGTTCCTGAAGTAACAATCTACATAAAGCAACTCTTCTTCTTTCCCCTCCAGAAAGTACTCCGATCTTTTTATCTGGCTCTGGAGTTCTTAAAGCGTCCATTGCGATTTCCAGTTTCGTATCAAGTTCCCAGGCATTGCTGGCGTCAATCTTATCCTGAAGTTCTGCCTGCTTGTCCATGAGTTTCTGCATTTTATCTGCATCCTCATAAACTTCCGGCAACCCGAACATATCATTGATCTTGTTGTACTCATCAAGGATCGCTACGGTTTCAGCAGCTCCTTCTTTTACCACTTCCAGCACCGTTTTTTCATCATCAAGTTCCGGTTCCTGTTCCAACATTCCAACCGTATAATTAGGCGAGAACACCACATCACCCTGGAAGTTTGTGTCCTTCCCGGCTATAATATTCATCAAGGTAGATTTACCTGAACCGTTAAGACCAAGGATCCCGATCTTAGCGCCATAAAAGAAACTTAAATAGATATTTTTCAATACCGGTGTGTTTGCCTTCGGAAAGGTTTTGGTCACACCAGACATCGAAAAGATCACTTTTTTATCGTCTGACATATTTTTGTATAATTAATTTTCAATTGATTGCGAGTGCAAATATCCTGAAATTTTCAGAGAAATCAATTATCATGGATTTCCAATAATCTGCATAAAAGAAGTAATTGACCTGTATGGTACGCATTATGTTCAATTACCAGCATAACCTGTCTTATAATTGTATGTTCTGTTGAATTCAGGACTACATCATCCAGCGCATTTTCTTCGGAAGTAAAAAAGGTTTTTAAGCTCTCTCTATCTTGAAAGAATTGAGTTTTTAGATCTTTCCATTCCTCTTCATTATCTGGTTTTTGCTTTTCTGGCCAGTAATCCTTAGGCCAGTTCGCTGCTGAATACTCTTCACTAATAGAATAATCCAGAATGTCTTTTTGTGCATATACTATATGATAGAACAGTTCGTATATAGAGTAAGGCAGATTGTGAGGTCGTATTCCTATTTTATCAAAAGGGATTTCGGCGATCAAATTCTGAATAGGCATAAATGCTTTTCCGCCATCCAGATGTATCGCGATTTGCTTCTTTATAACATCTACATTCATATTAGATACGGCCTTTTAATGCATTGAACACCCAGGAAATAAAGAAAAATCCTATCCCGGTAACCGAAAACCCGATGGCATATTCCTTATATTTTAATACTCCTAATAATACTAATGCTGCACCAACTAAAAAGGTGAGAAAAGAGGCCCATGCGAAGATGGTGTTTTTGTTCATTGCCATAGATGCGATTTTAGTGTCCTTGTAATTATAATTAGCGCAATTAATCTGAAGAATTGCTGTCTTTTTGTATTTTAGCAAAAGCCATTTCTGAGTGAGAATTCTTAAAAATTATTCAGAAAATAGATTAATTTCGAATTAATCACATTAAAATAATCAAATTCCTGTAATAAATTCAAAATAATGGATATCAACTTCAATAAGAATGAAGATCATAACAAGTTACTGGTTTCCACATTAAGACAGAAACTTGCCAAGGTAAAATTAGGTGGTGGAGAGAAAAGAATAGAAAAACATCATGCAAAGGGCAAAATGACTGCGAGAGAGCGTATCAATTTCCTACTTGATGATGCTGAAAAAGCCATAGAGATCGGTGCTTTTGCCGGAGAAGGAATGTACGAAGAACACGGTGGCTGCCCTGGAGGTGGTGTTATAGTGAAGATTGGTCATGTTTCTGGGAAACAATGTATCGTGGTGGCAAACGATGCTACTGTAAAAGCCGGTGCATGGTTCCCCATAACAGGAAAAAAGAATCTCAGGGCTCAGGAGATCGCTATTGAAAACCGACTACCCATTATTTACCTGGTAGACAGTGCAGGAGTTTTTCTACCAATGCAGGATGAAATATTCCCTGATAAAGAACACTTCGGAAGGATCTTCAGAAACAATGCGGTAATGAGCAGTATGGGAATTACCCAGATAGCCGCCGTAATGGGTAGCTGTGTAGCTGGCGGAGCGTATCTTCCAATTATGAGTGACGAGGCGATTATCGTTGAAAAAACAGGAAGTATCTTTCTTGCCGGAAGTTATCTTGTAAAAGCTGCCATTGGAGAAAGTATCGATAATGAAACTCTTGGCGGAGCTACAACTCATTCAGAAATTAGCGGAGTAACAGATTACAAAGCGAAAGATGACAAAGATGCTCTTACCAAGATTCAGAATATCATGGATAAGATCGGGGATTTTGACAGAGCCGGTTTTAGCCACAAAAAGTCTGTGAAACCTAAAGAAGATCCAGATGAGATCTACGGAATTCTTCCGAAGAAAAGAAGTGATCAATACGATATGCGTAAGATCATAGAAAGACTGGTTGATAACTCTGAATTTGAAGAATATAAGGAAGGCTACGGCCAGACGATCATTACCGGTTATGCGCGTATTGATGGCTGGGCTGTTGGTATCGTGGCGAATCAGCGTAAGATCGTAAAGACGAAAAAAGGCGAAATGCAGTTTGGCGGAGTGATCTATTCAGATTCAGCAGACAAGGCGACACGATTTATTGCCAACTGTAACCAAAAGAAAATACCATTGGTGTTTTTACAGGATGTGACTGGTTTTATGGTTGGAAGTAAAAGTGAACATGGCGGGATCATAAAAGATGGAGCAAAAATGGTAAGTGCCGTAAGTAATTCGGTAGTACCAAAATTTACTATCATTCTGGGGAATTCCTATGGCGCTGGAAATTACGCGATGTGTGGAAAAGCTTATGACCCAAGATTGATCGCTGCCTGGCCAAGTGCAGAGCTCGCTGTGATGGGAGGAACTCAGGCTGCAAAGGTACTGGCACAAATCGAAACTGCTTCCCTGGCGAAGAAAGGCAAAAAGGTAGATGAAGCGAAAGAAAAAGAAGTTTTCGAGAAGCTTAAAGCGAAGTATAACGAACAAACCTCAGCATATTATGCTGCAGCCAGACTTTGGACAGATGCAGTGATAGAACCTAAAGATACCAGGAAATGGATTTCAATGGGAATTGAAGCTGCAGACCACGCCCCGATTGAAAAGGATTTCAATATGGGAGTTATCCAAACCTGATTTCTATGAAGAAACTGATAATTCTTTTGGTCATAATGATGGCCTGCCAGGGATATGCTCAGGATACGATTGATCTGAGACGTTCAAGGAAATACATTCCAAAAACGGCTTATCTCGCACAGTTCAAATCTATTCCTGATACCGTGGATGTTCGTTATATAAAAGGCGATTCTATGGTCCAGGTGCCAATGGATTATGATCCTTTTCGCGGTAAGAAGCAGGTTCGCTACGAACCTAAAGATTCGGCTTTTCTCAACACCTACAAAGCGGTGGTGTACGATACGGAAAACAAGGTCGATTCTTCTAGATTCATGCGTTACTGGAAAGATGAGCTTCGTATTTACTTTGATAAAAGTGTTCCTGAAGACGATGCAAGATTTCTTATGAATTTTGCGGAAAAACTATCTAGAGAAGTTGACTCTCTTAAGATTAGTCGGAATTTTATTAGGGAGAAGAGTAATTATATTGTTTATTATTTGAACGAAGATCACAAGACAGAACATGAACCTCGAATTGGCAATAAAAGTGGTTATTATGTAAGCTGGAATGGCAAAAGCCAGATCTATAAAGCTTCATTGAAAGTGAATACCGCGGTGGTTACCAATAATCTACTGAAAGAAAATCTACTGAAATATCATTTTTTCAAGTCCCTGGGATATTTCGCTTCCAGTAAGGATCTTAATTGTGAAAGTATCTTATCTGCCTGTAATTCTTTTAGAAGATTATCTGATGAAGATCTGGAACTATTGAAGTATCATTACTCATATGGTGTTTGTAAAGGTCAGTCTTTGAAAAGTTTTACCGAATTAACCAATAGCATGCAGGAGAAACTGAAAGAGGATCCTAATGCTCAATTATTTGTTATCCATGCAGAATAAATTATTATTTGTCGGCTTGCTGGTCTCATTGTTGCTATCAATGAACCTGGAAGCTCAGGTAGTTGGCTCAAATCATACTAATTATACTGAAGCTGATACTTTAAGAGGTTCGTTACGCCCTGAAAGATCCAATTACGATGTTACAAAGTATCACCTGGATCTTAAAGTGAACCCGGAAGCACGGTCAATTGCCGGTAGTAATGCCATACATTTCAAAGTTCTTGGCTCTCTGCCAGTGATGCAATTGGATCTATTCGAAAATATGCAGATAGACTCTATTGTACATCAAAACGCAAATCTGGAGTACACCCGTAAGTACAATGCGGTATTTGTAAATTTTGAAGAAGCTTTAAAAGAGAAAACTTCAGACTCTATTAAATTCTATTACCACGGAAATCCTATTGTAGCTAAGAACGCACCCTGGGATGGAGGTTTTGTCTGGGATACCGATGAAGACGGAAACCCTTGGGTAGGAGTTGCAGTGCAAGGAACCGGCGCAAGTCTCTGGTATCCTAACAAGGATCATCAAAGCGATGAACCGGATGCTGCTCAAATTGATATTGCGGTCCCAAACGGACTCATGAATGTTTCCAATGGTAGGTTTTTAGGCAAAGAAGAGTTGAAAGATGGATACACGAAGTGGAAATGGGCAGTAAAGAGTCCTATTAACAACTACAATATCATGATCAATATTGGGAATTATACTCATTTCTCTGATAAATTTAAAGATCTGGACTTGGATTATTACGTATTACCATACAACCTTGACAAAGCAAAAGAACAGTTCGAAGAAGTTCAGGATATGATGGCTTGTTTTTATGAAAAAATGGGTCCCTATCCTTTTGAGGAAGATGGATTTAAACTCGTAGAAACTCCTTATTTAGGCATGGAACACCAGTCGGCTGTGGCTTATGGGAACGAGTATATGAAAGGTTACCTTGGAAATGATCTTTCCGGAACCGGAATCGGATTACTTTGGGATTACATCATCATCCACGAATCTGGTCACGAGTGGTATGGGAATAGCATCACCGCTAAGGATATTGCAGATATGTGGATACAGGAAGGATTTACCAGTTATACTGAATCTATTTATGTAGAATGCCGTTGGGGTAAAGAAAAAGCTCAGGAATATCTGAAAGGAACAAGAAGAGGTATTAGTAATAACAACACAATCATTGGAGATTATGGCATTAATTCTGAAGGTTCCGGAGACATGTATTTTAAAGGAGCAAATCTTCTGAATATGATCAGAAGTATTTATGATGATGACGAACTATGGTGGAATACACTTAGAGACTATACCAGCACTTACAGACACAAAACCATTACTACAGAAGATACTGAGGCCTTTTTCGATAAAGCTACCACTGTGGATTTAAAACCGGTCTTCGATCAATATTTACGACATTCAGCATTACCGATATTACAACTAAAGCAAGGCGATGATCACTTCCAGTATCGATGGAAAGCAGATGTCATTAATTTTAGCATGCCTGTAGATGTTTTTATAGATGAAGAGGAGATAAGACTCGATGCCACTTCAGATTGGCAACGTTTTGAAACCGGTGAAGAACTGGATGAAGTCATACTAAATGATTTGGATTTCTATGTTCGGGTAGAAAAAATTAGGAACTGTTGTTTCGGGGTGAACTAATATGGCGTTTTTTATTCTTGTCTTCGTGGTATTCAGTGCGATTGCAGCTTACGACGCCATCAGCCACGGTTGGGTAGTTGCCCTAAGCCTGTTCGGTTCATCTCTGCTGTCTGCGTTTGCGGGGTCTGGTTTGCGAGGCAGTACCCACTCGGGTGTTAGAGCTACCATTGGAGGCCTTACCATGGCTGGTGTTTTTATGGCTGTTGCCCAGTGGCTCGGCACGAAGTACTCGGTAGGTTTTTATGGAACTCAACTGAGTGGGCATATGTGGAGCCTGATTGGGTTCGCGATTGGTTTTTTCTGTACATCAAAAAAATTTGTGGGCGGAAAGGTGAGCGGTTAGGTTGTATTTTTGGATCTGATCTAGAGACCCCGGACACCCATATCAAATCACCGCCATTAAAAAACTTCCCCCGGCCTCAAGGATCGGAGACCGGGGGAGGTGCTTGTTAATTGGTTGAGTGAGTTTCTTTTTGACTGTGAGCATTGAAAATAAACTCCTTCATCCACTCAATTCTTGCAACCAGTTCCTCGTCACCACACTTCTCTTTCTCATCAACCGCTCCTTCAAACAACGCTCCTGCAAATTCGGGATCGTTGAACCCCAGCCGGATTGCGGGGGTTAAGCCTGCAACAGGCATTCTCTCCCTTACCAGTTCTGCGTCAGCATCCGGCCCCGTTGTCTCTGGAGAAATGGTCTCGGTTAAGTACGTCAATACGTTCACCGCGTGATGCCACTGCTGAACCTTGTCCGGACAGCCAACCCTTTTGACTTCACTGAACAAGAGCAGCGCAACCTTGCTGGGACCCTCGGCCAGACCGTACAAAAGATACTGTGCAAACTGCCTGTTGAAGATCGTAGCCCCGAGCCCCAGATAGAACGAGTACGACAACAGGTTTCGCTGCCAGAACTCGGGAGGATCGGGAAACGTTCCATCTTCCCGGGCATAGTAGTACGGGATCAGCGTGAAAAAACCATTCGCCAATCTTTCACAAAACTCTGTACAGGTATCCAAGCTGTCTACCCAAGATCGTATAAGCTCGGGAGAGTTGACGGCACACTCGGGATCATAGATCGACACATCTGGTTCTTGCTGGGATGTTCTTTGAAGATTGTTCATTTTAAAGCTCCTTATAAATCTCCCGAATGGTAATGGCGAGGCAGGTTCGGGAGGGGAGCCTGTCATCGCTTTAGCTGCACTTGTATCCCGCCCGC
>NZ_CAJWRQ010000102.1 GCF_913046405.1 uncultured Christiangramia sp. | reverse complement strand
TATATCTTCAAACTTAACTTCCGTTTTAGGAATTTCAATTTGAATATAACCTCCGGCTTTATAATCCATTGTTTCAGGAATTTCTACCACAAACTCTTTAATGAATGATGCCACGTTGTAGTTTCGTACTACGGTTGCATCCCATTTCTTAATTCCGAAAACTTCTTCAGGAATGGTGATTTTCATGTCTTGCTTAACCTTTACCTGGCAACCAAGTCTCCATCCATTTGCGATTTCCTTTCTGGTAAAATGTGGCTCTTCCGTAGGAAGGATTGCTCCACCTCCATCTTCAACGATACATTTACACTGGATACAAGTTCCACCACCACCACAGGCAGAAGGCAGAAACAATTTATTATCTCCAAGAGTTGAAAGCAAGGTTCCACCTGAACCTACTTCAATATCTTTTTCGTTGTTAACGTTGATTGTCACAGGTCCTGAAGGCGATAATTTGGCCTTAGCTCCTAAAAGCATTGATACCAATAACAAAATCAAGACTAAGAATACTACTACACTAGCTATTATAACTGTCATAATCTTCTTTTACGATTATAATTTAATTCCCATAAAACTCATGAATCCAAGCGCCATAAGTCCGGTAATGATAAACGTGATACCAAGACCTTTTAAAGGTGCAGGAACATTTGAGTATGCAATTTTCTCTCTGATGGCCGCGATGGCAAGAATAGCAAGAAACCATCCTATTCCACTCCCAAGTCCATAAGTAATCGCTTCTGAAATTCCTCCAAAATCTTTTTGCTGCATAAAAAGTGAACCACCCAGGATCGCACAGTTTACCGCAATAAGCGGAAGGAAAATACCAAGTGCACCGTACAGAGCCGGAGCAAATTTTTCAACGATCATTTCCACAAGCTGTACCATGGATGCGATTACCGCAATGAACATGATAAAACTCAGGAAACTTAGATCCACATCCGCATATTCAGCTCCAAGCCAGGAAAGTGCTCCAGGCTTTAGAAGGTAATTATCCAGTAGAAAGTTGATAGGCACAGTGATCGCCAGTACGAAGATCACAGCAGCACCCAAACCAACAGCTGTTTTTACAGTCTTAGATACCGCCAGGTAGGAACACATTCCCAGGAAGTAGGCGAATATCATATTCTCTATGAAAATACTTCTTACAAATAGATTAACTAATTCCATTCTTTATATACTTTTTTGCTGTACAGCTATTAGTTTTGTTCGATTAGTTTACGATTTCTGGCACGTTGTACCCAGATGATCAATCCAACCACTATAAGAGCCATTGGAGAGAGTAACATCAAACCGTTATTTTCATATCCTAAAGCATACAGCCCAGTAGACTCAGCCATCGTTGCACCTTTATGTCCTAATACTTCGAATCCAAAAAGTTTTCCAGACCCAAGTAATTCTCTAAAGAATGCCACAACAACCAGAATTAAACCATAACCTGCAGCATTACCAATACCGTCAAGAAAGGACTTGTAAATTCCGTTCCCAAGAGCAAAGGCTTCCAAACGCCCCATTACAATACAGTTCGTAATAATAAGACCAACGAAAACCGACAATTGCTTGCTTACATCAAAAGCATAGGCTTTTAAGATCTCACTTACCAGAATTACTAGTGAAGCAACAACAACCAGTTGAACAATGATCCTGATCCTACTTGGGATAAGATTTCTTAACATAGAAACGATCATATTACTGAAGGCCATTACCACCATTACAGCGATGGCCATTACTACGGCCGGTTCCAGCTGCACAGTAATTGCCAATGCAGAACAAATTCCCAGTACCTGAACGGTAATAGGGTTATTGTCATCTAATGGATCGGAAAGTAATTTTCTATTTCCTTTGGAAAGAAAATGCTCCCTTTCTTCAGAATTTGAAAGGAATAGGATCATTTCCCGTTTCTTTTCTTCCTCTTTAGCAGAGTTGAATTTTTTCTCTTCAGCCATATCTATCTAGTTGCTACTTTAAATCCTTTTTGCTGCTCGAAATAAGGCAAATAACGCTTTAATCTTTCTGAGATCATATCAGAAACACCATCACCTGTGATCGTTGCTCCTGAGATTGCATCTACCTGATTATCTTCCTTATCTGAAACATCAATATTTCCTTTAACTACAGAAACCCCTACAAGATTACCATTGGAATCAAAGATCTTTTCATCTGCAAATTTCTCTTTAAACCACTGCTTTGTAATTTCTGCACCAAGTCCCGGAGTTTCCCCAAGGTGGTCAAATGTCGCACCTTTCACGGTGTTGATATCATCTTTTAAAGAAATGTATCCAAAGATCGCATTCCAAAGTCCGTTTCCTCTAAGAGGCACGATATAATACCTGGAACCCTCAACTTCGGCCACGTAAAGTGGAAAAACCTGCTCTCCAACATCCTTTTTGATCTCTTTCGCAAGATCAACCTTAAATGCGTCTATAGACTCATCTACCGTACCATCTTCAGTGATCGCTACTTCTTCAACGATATACTTATCATAAAGTTCCTTAGCTCCATCTCTGTCGGTAGTAATTCCAACAGTAGAAAGTATATTCTGCATTTTTTCTTTACGCACATTCTCCATTTGTGTTGGCTGGAGAGAGATAGCGGCAAAGGCAAGTACAGCGGCAACTACAACTACCATGATCACAGAGAACATGAAAGTATAGCCGTTGCTATTCGTTTTATTTACTGATTTTTCTTCCATAACTAAACTGCTGTTTCTACTTGAGGGTTAGCATTTTTAAGTCTTTTCTTTCTTCTTTTCACATTAGATTCTACCACGTAGTGATCGATCGTTGGTGCGAAAACATTCATAAGCAGAATACCTAACATCACACCTTCAGGATATGCCGGGTTGAATACTCGAATCATTACTGAAATAAATCCAACAAGGAATCCATAGATCCATTTTCCTTTCATTGTTTGTGCTGCTGAAACCGGATCTGTTGCCATAAAGACAATACCAAAAGCAAGACCACCAACAATAAGGTGTAGATACCATGGGAAATTCGTTAAGTTATTACCTTCAATACCTAAAGAAGGTAGCGCATTAAAGATCAAGCCCATCACTGCAGCTCCAATAAATGCACTCAAGATAATTCTCCAGCTACCTACTTTACTAAGTACAAGTAGTAATGCACCAGCCAGAATACAAATCGCTGAAGTTTCAGCAATAGATCCCGGGATCATTCCAGAAAACATATCTAATGGTGTATAACCTGCCTCATTTCCAGCTGCAAGATTTCCAAGAATCGTTTCACCAGTTACTGCATCTACTTCATACGCGTTACTAACCCAAACGCTATTTCCAGACATATAAGTTGGGTAAGCAAAGAAGGCAAATGCACGTGCCGTAAGTGCAGGATTCAGAATATTCATTCCTGTCCCACCAAAAGCTTCTTTTCCAATAAGTACTGCGAACACTACTGAAAGTGCTACCATCCAAAGCGGAATATCAATTGGCATGATCATAGGAATAAGCAAGCCGGTTACCAGGTAACCTTCATTTACTTCGTGTCCTCTAAAGATCGCAAATGCGAATTCAATTCCAAGACCTACAGCATAAGAAACTGCGATCATTGGCAAGATTTTTCCAGCACCGTGAAGGAAAGCATCTATAAAAGGTACACCGTTGGCATATTCTGGCAATTGGTGAAGATATTGATATCCACCATTCCAGAATCCAAACAAAAGAGCTGGAATAAGAGCGATCACCACGGTAATCATAGTTCTCTTAAGATCCACAGCATCACGAATATGCGCCCCTTTTTGTGTAGTATGATTTGGAGTAAATAAGAAAGTATCTAATGCATTTACTGCAGGAGCATATTTCTCGTACTTCTCGCCTTTGCTAAAAGGCTGTTTCATTTTATCTAATCTCTGTCTAATCCATTCCATATTCTTCAGCTTTTTAACCTACTTCGGTAATCATTAAATCAAGACCTAATCTTATTACTTCCTGAATCTCAATCTTGGAAGTATTTACATATTCTACAGTTGCAAAATCTTCAGGAGCAACCTCGTAGATTCCCAGATTTTCCATTTTCTCGATATCACCAGCCATACACGCTTTGATAAGCTGCATCGGGTAGATATCCATAGGTAAAACCTCTTCCATTTCACCTGTTACCACCAAAGCACGCTCTTCACCATTTAAATTCGTGGTTGGAGTGTATTTTTTATTTGGAAACAACCAGGACAGCGAAGTTCTGGAATGTGAATGTATGTTGTTATAGGTAAATGGCAACCATCCAAAGATTCGGTAATTGTCACCTTCAGGAATTAGCGTTAGCTCGTTCTCAAAGAATCCTAAATACTGGTTATTGCTTAACTGAGTTCCTGTAAATACATCACCAGAGATAATACGAGTACCTTCTGCAACTTGACCAATAAGATCTGTTACATTAGAACCAATAATCGTCTGATAATATTTCCTGTTTTCAGCTTCACTTCCAACCACAGCAACCGTGCGCTCCGCACGATATTCTCCGGTTAGAAAAACATTACCAATAATTGCAACATCCTCTACTCCTACAGTCCAAACACGCTCGCCTCTATTGATAGGGTCAAGCTTATGGATTTGAACACCTACATTACCTGCAGGGTGAACTCCTTTTACGTGATGAAGCTCAACACCTTGAATTCCTTTTAGGTATTCAGCTGAAGAATCATCTACAGAAAGATGAACTTTACCTGGTGTAAGTTTTCTCAAAGCATCAATTCCTGCCTGAAATGCAGCGATCTTATCTTTGATGATAAAACCCTTATCTGCCGCCAGAGGAGCAGTTGTTACCGCTGAAATAAAGATCGCCTTAGGAGTATCCTTAGGATCTGCTACGATGTCGTATGGTCTTTGGTTGATAAAAGCACCGCAACCACTTTCAAGAAGAAGCTCACGGACATCCTTCACATCAGCTTTAGCAGGATCCAGTTTTTTGAATTCACGGTAAGTGTTTTCAGGATCTGCCTCAATGATTATTTCGAGGATCCTTCTTTTGTCACCTCTTTTGATTTCTTTAAGAACACCACTAACTGGTGTAGTAAAGCGAATTTCCTCGGTATATTTCGAATAGAAAATCTCATCACCTGCAAGAAGCTTAGCTCCTTCTTTTACTACCATTTTTGGCACAACAGTGTGAAAATCTGGCGGTTTGATCGCGTAAGTTTTGGATCTCGGAGCCTTTACAAGCTCTTTTTCCGCCGCCCCTTCTAATCGCAGAGATAATCCTCTTTTAATTCGAATGTCTTTTGACATAGGATGGAGTGTATGTTAAATTTTTAGTTTAAAGTCGGGCAAATTTAAGAATTTTCACTCCATTTATCCCAAGAAATGTCAGAATTTTACTTTGGTCAACTGTTAAATTAAATGGATGCAAAATGCTTATTTCTATTAACTTTGCTTTTTACTCCAACTTTATGAAAGGCTTAATTATTTTCCTGACATTTTACCTGCTTCAGCCGTGCATTTATAGCCAGGTTGTTATCGAAACCCTGCCACCTCCATTTATTAGAACCATTATATTTCAGGGAGATTCCGTAGAAAATAAAGGAAATCCAATCATTCGATTGGGTGCCAGGCTTCAATTAAGTTTTGATGATATCATTGGGGATGAAGCCGATTATTATTACACGATCGAACATTATAATTTCGATTGGACACCTTCTCAACTCACTAAGAACGAATATCTCGAGGGTTTTGATGATGTCAGGATTATCAATTACCGGAATTCGCTAAACACCTTACAACCCTATACTCATTACGAGCTTGATATTCCGAATAAAAATGTACGCGGACTCAAAGTTTCGGGTAATTATATGATAAGCGTCTATAATGCGCAAAGAGAAAAGGTATTCTCACGAAAATTCATGGTGTACGAACCTGTAGCGCAAATTACTGCGGAAGTAAAAAGAGCCAGAAACCTTGAGTTTATCGATGAAAAACAAATTATAAACTTCAGTATAAATTCTCCAGACCTGCTTCTGAAGAATCCTGACAGAAATGTCAAGGTAAGCCTTATTCAGAATTTTAATTTAAAAACTGCGATTACAGATCTTAAACCGCAATACACCATCGCTAACGAACTTATCTATCGCTATGATACTGAATCTTCTTTTTGGGGTGGCAACGAATTTCTTCAGTTTGATAACAAAGAAATAAGAGTTACCAATGCTGATATTGCCAAGGTTGACATGCAGCAGCTATATCTCCATTATCTTTTTATGGATGTCACCAGGGACGGGCTGCCATACACATACAATCCTGATATCAACGGAGGTTTTGTGGTTAGAAATGTGCTTGCAGAAAATTCAGACCTGGAAGCCGATTATGTTTGGATGAGATTTACTTTACGAAATTATGATCCGCTTGAAGGTAAACAGATCCATCTTTATGGAGGGTTCAATAATTTTCAACTGGACGAAAGCACAAAGCTCGAATATAATAAGGAGAGCGGTTATTATGAATTAGCAAGATTGTTTAAGCAAGGATATTATAACTACAAATATGTGGTGACAGGTCCAGACGGGATTGAAGACGGAGCAATTAGTGGAAACTATGATGAAACTGAGAACAATTATACGATCCTGGCCTACTACAGAAGTCCGGGAGCACGTTATGACAGATTGATTGGTGCAGGAGGTGCGAATTCAAGAAACATTCGTAATTAAGCTGTTTATATGCCAGATATCGAAAATAGGATTGAAACTTACCAGTATAGAGGTCAGCATTGTCTAAACTGTGAATTGCCTTTAGATAAAAATGACCGGTTTTGTCCCAATTGCGGACAATTGAATACCACTAAAAAACTTAGCTTTTCAGACCTGTTTAATGAATTCTTTTCAGGAGTATTTGCCTATGACTCCAGGTTTCAGAGGACATTAAGAATACTTCTTTTCAGACCAGGAAAGATTTCAAAAGATTATGTGGAAGGAAAGAGGACCAGGTATGCAAATCCCTTCAGGTTCTACCTGAGTGTTTCCATTATCTTCTTTCTGATCTTTAGCCTTAGCCTGGATCCTAGCGAAAATTTTGGACGACAGGATCGGGACGAAGATTTGCTTTCAAAACTTGACCGTAAGGAATTGAGCGAGGCTTCCATGGATTCCATTAATAAAGTATTGACCAGCGATGATGTTGGTCTGGACAGCATCCAGAATAATGTTTTTACTGAAACTTATACTGAAAAGCTTGTGAGTCAGCCAGAACTGGACAGTATGAACTTTATTAATGCTTTTGCCAAAAAAGCAGATCTATACTATGCTTATCAGGATGAAACAGGGATTTTTACCGCTTCCCGGGCACTGGATAGTTTAAACCACGAACAATCTAATTATAATCTTTGGCTCTATAAGAAGGCGGTAGATGCAGGAACCTTTTCAAAAGACCCTGCGCTATTTATAAACTACTTTATAGGAAAGTTACCTTTTATCATCTTTATATTTTTACCGGTTTTCGCGTTATTCATCTGGCTGCTGTATTTAAGGAGGGACTTTAATTATATGGAGCACCTCATCTTTGCATTTCACGTGCAAACGGTGTTTTTTGTACTCTACAGCTTTGCACTGATACTGGAAATTGTTTTTAAATGGGAAATACTAACAACGCTGGCAAATTTTGTATTCCTATTCTATTTATACAAAGCGATGCGATTTTTCTACGGACAAAAACGTGTTAAAACGATTTTAAAGTTTCTACTCCTGAACCTAATATTCTTTACATTAGCCACAGTCGCTGCAATAATCTCATTGCTCGCTTCTTTTTCAATTTATTGAAACACATGATTCAACAGGTTACAAAAGGTATTAAAATCTCTGTGGAAACCAGATTCGAAGGGAAGTTTTATAAGGACTTCCAGCTGAAGTATGCTTTTGCTTACCAGATCACTATTGAAAATCAAAGTAACGATTCTGTTCAGTTAAAGTCCAGATTCTGGGAGATCAAAGATGCTTTAAGTGAAATCGAATATGTTTCAGGAGAAGGAGTGATTGGAAAAAAACCTGTTTTAAAACCCGGTGAAAGTCATACTTACCAAAGTGGTTGCTTACTTACCGCGCCCATTGGTTCCATGTCTGGATACTATAATATGATCAATTTCACGACTACAAATGAATTTCAGGTTAGAATCCCACCCTTCAGACTTGCTGCTACCTTTGCTTTAAACTAGTAAGATATTCTTCGGAGGTATCTTTATTTATCAAATTTTGATAAGAAAAATGAATACCATCAGGGCCATTTATAACCTGTGATATACTTTGAGTTTTAAGAAACCCACGGTCTATGATGAGACCGTATTCCTTATTTCCCTTGCCTGCGCTTTTATGAAAATTCAATAGACTCCCCGCAGTATAACCTTCAGCGCTTACCTCATCAAACCATTCTTTACGCTTTTTTTTCATTGCTTCAGAATAGAGCGGAGAAGATGACCACATATGCTGAGTGATGGGAAGATATTCGTGTTTATAATTTTTTCCATCCCATAATAATTGCTGAAAACATAGGCCATCATGCCATTCTACAATAATCATTGTGAAAGGCTCGATCCCATGAAAATTATATTTGTTTAGAAATGATCGCAATCTACACGCGGCAAGAAATTCTTTAACAACCACTCCCCGACTTTTACGATATTCAGGCTTGCGTTCATGTGGTTTCTCAGCTCCATTCGTAAGACATATACACCTGGAATTTTCGCTAACTCCCAGCCAGGTGCCTCCAGCCTGCTTGTCTTTCGGGAAATATTGTCTTACACCTGCAAAGCGCTCCCATGCGGGTGGAAGAGTTTCACGACCAACCGATTCGTCCCGGTTAGAAGTTAATACAAACCCAGACATAGACTCAGGACGGGGGACTAAAGTAACTGTGCACATGCTTTAAAATCAAAATTTTAAGGAAATGTACAAAAAAGTTAAGCTTTAGTAAAGGCAAGCCAGATGTTATTGCGTGCAACTTAATTTTTTTACCTTTATCGGAATTAGAAATAATCGAAAAGACAAAATTTATATTTATGGGAAAAGGATTTTTTCACGTACCAGTAGCGGTTAACGAAGAAGTAAAAAGTTACGCTCCGGGAAGCCCAGAAAGAGAAGAAGTATTACTTACTTATAAAGACCTTTGGAATGCGAATACTGAAGTTCCTCTTTATATTGGAGCTGAAGAAGTAAAAACAGGGAATACCAGAACCATCAATCCTCCACATGATCACGCTCATGTTGCAGGAACTTATCACACTGCTAAGAAAAAGCATGTGGAAAGAGCCATTTCTGAAGCTCTGGAGGCGAGAAAAAAATGGTCAAAACTGGAATGGGAACAAAGAGCTGCTATCTTTTTAAAAGCTGCCGATCTAATTTCCGGACCTTATAGACAAAAGATGAATGCTGCCACAATGATCGGGCAGTCTAAGAATATTTATCAGGCTGAAATTGATGCTGCTGCAGAGATCTGTGATTTCCTACGTTTTAACGTAGAGTATATGGCAGAACTGTACGATGAGCAACCAATTTCTTCGGATGGAGTTTGGAATCGCGTAGAATACAGACCATTAGAAGGTTTCGTTTACGCTATAACTCCGTTCAACTTTACTGCAATTGCAGGAAACCTTCCTTCAAGTGCTGCCCTTATGGGGAATGTTGCCGTTTGGAAACCAAGTGATAGCCAGATGTTATCAGCTCAGGTACTTATGGAAGTATTTAAAGAGGCAGGTTTACCAGCAGGTGTGATCAATATGGTAAACGGTGATCCAGAGATGGTAACCGACACTGTTCTGGCAAGTCCAGATTTTGCAGGAATCCATTTTACCGGAAGTACCAGTGTATTTAAAGGTATTTGGGGGAAAATTGGAAACAATATTCAGAATTATAAAACTTATCCAAGAATTGTTGGAGAAACAGGAGGAAAAGATTTTATCCTGGCGCATCCTACTGCAAAGGCTAAACATGTAGCAACAGCAATTTCCAGAGGTGCCTTTGAATACCAGGGTCAGAAATGTAGCGCGGCATCCCGTGTTTATATTCCGAAAAGCCTTTGGCCGGAAATTAAAGATTTCGTGATCGAGGATGTACAATCATTCAAGATGGGATCTCCGGAAGACATGTCAAACTTTATCAATGCTGTAATTCACGAAGGTTCTTTCGATAAGCTTGCAAGCTATATTGAAAAAGCAAAGAGCGATAGAAATGCAGAGATCGTAGTTGGAGGAAACTATGATAAATCTAAAGGTTACTTTATAGAACCTACCGTAATTCTTACATCAGATCCTCACTACACTACTATGGAAACTGAACTTTTTGGTCCGGTAGTAACAGTATATGTATACGATGATACTAATTTTGATGAATCTAAGTGGGCAGATATCTGCCAGACTGTAGATAATACGAGCATATATGCACTAACCGGAGCTATTATCTCTGGTGATCGTTATGCAGCTGCTCAGGCTACAGATCTATTGCAGAATGCAGCTGGTAACTTCTATATTAATGATAAACCAACCGGTGCAGTTGTAGGACAGCAGCCATTTGGTGGAGCAAGATCCAGTGGTACAAATG
>NZ_CAJWRQ010000101.1 GCF_913046405.1 uncultured Christiangramia sp. | reverse complement strand
GAATTCGCTTTGGATCCACCGTTCATCATACTATTCTTTCCCTGAAGCTGAGCTGCAGCGTCTACGGTAAAGGTTCCATTGGTCACAATCTCAGTTCCACTTTCGAGTCCGCTTAAAACCTGGTAAGTTTCTCCTGATGAATTTCCCAGTACAACTTCCCGCATTTCGAAAACCGGCTCGGTAGAAGAAGTTTTTACATATACCAGTGAGCGTTCTCCAGTCCACATTACAGCTGTTTTAGGCACTTCAAGAGTTTCGGTGTTTGCAGCCTGCTCCATTTCAACCTCTGCTTCCACAAACATGCCTGGTTTGAGTTTATTTGATTCATTGTTCAAAATCACCCGGACTTCAACCGTTCTGGAATCTGTGTCCAGAATAGGATCGATAAAAGATATTTTACCGCTTAGCTTTTCATTTTGCAGGGCATTCACTGTAATATCCAAAGTCTGTCCTTCTTCCAGGTTACTAATCTGGGATTCGTAGGCATCAAAAACCGCCCAGACAGTGCCAAGGTTAGAAACCTTTAATATCGGCATTGCATCCTGAATATGCGAGCCTTCCTCCACCATAATCTCGGTAATAGTTCCGGTAACATTCGAATGTACAGGCCAATTGGTTCTTACATTCCCGGTTTGGACGATCTCATCTAGCATCGCATCGCTTATCATCCAGTTATTAAATTTCTTACGTACCGCATTATATAGCTGAGGCTGGGAGTTTTTTAATTTCGCAGCTGTAATTAATTCCTGTTGGGCAGCCACAAGTTCAGGAGAATAGACACTGGCAACAATTTGCCCACGCTTCACCATTTCTCCGACTGTTTTAACGTAGAGCTTTTCTATTCTGCCATTGAAATGAGCAGGCATTACCGCTTTCTTATCTTCATTGATCTCGATCTTACCAGAAAGAGAAATCTTTCCTTCCATGCCGCTTCCCTTACCCACAATAGTAGTTTGAATATTCGCCAGTTTCATCGCGTTATCTGTGAGACTAAATTGATTTGCTTCCAGACCTTCCGAAGAATTTTCAGCGGGAATAAGGTCCATCCCGCAAATAGGACAATCTCCGGGCTTAGGTTGCATGATCTGAGGGTGCATAGAGCAGGTCCACATAGACTCCGCTTCAGAAGTTTCATGATCATGATCGCCTGAAGCTTCTCCAGAATCACTTCCGAAGAATAAATAGCCAAGGATTAGTCCGAAAATCAGGATTCCAATATATATCAGTATTTTTTTCATCAGCTTAATTGTTTGTAGTGAGATATTGTACGACAGCATCTTTTTTATACCAGTTGCTCACGGCTTCTATAAGACTCATTTGTATTTGTAACTGTATTTCCTGAATGTCCAGCACGTCATCAAAATCGATTGTCCCGGTTTCATACTGCTTCAGCAATAACTCCTCTGCATTCTTTGCCTGGGAAAGATTATCTAGCTGAGTTTCATACTTAATCCTCGCAGCTGCACGTTCGTTCAAAGCAGTTTGTAATCTAGTATTCAGTTCATTCAGTGTATTGGCTCGTTCTAAATCTATCTGTTCCAGTTTGAGGTCGTTTTGCCTGCTAACGGACTTATATTTTTTATTGAAAACAGGCACAGAGAAAGAAAGCATTGGCATAAAAATATCCTTCCCATTATCTGGAACCACCATATCCTGTCGCTCCTGAACGCTTATATAATCGAGTCCAAATCAAAATTTTGGAGCAGATTCGAGTTGATTTAGTTTTTCTGAAGTTTTTACGCTTTCTGAAAATCTATTATAGCGCTGTAGCTCGGGATGTAATTGCAAACTTCTATTATCTGCTCGCTGTGGTGGTATAGAAATCGAATCTCTCCATTCTAAGTATATGCTATCTTCGGAATCTAAAAGGTTCGTAAACTCGTTTTCCAATGCTTCGGAATTTAGCTGAATGTCCCTGGACTTTTCCACTAGATCATTTTGTCTCATTTTAAGCCGAAGGACTTCTACGGCAGAAGCGTTGCCGACTTCAACAGAATTTAAAGCCATAGTCCTGTAAACCTCTAATAACTCCACATTTTGCTCAAGAACTTCCATCTTCTCCTTTACTTCATATAGTTCGAAATAGACCTGGGCAACATTTAGCATCAGCTGTCTCCTCGCGATCTCCAGTTCCGCTTCCTCGATACTTACTAAAGAGCCAGAGTAATTACGCCTGGCGTTAATAGTTCCAAACCAAGGCATCATTTGTCGTACAGAAAGTCTCAATTTTTGAGCTCCCGTCCTTGTTTCTGGTTCACTCACAAAATAACCAACTCCAAATTCAGTATCAGACAGCGTATTCGCTTCCTTGATTTTTTCTGAAGCAATCTCTACAGATGAATTCATCGACTGGATTGCTGGATTGTTATCTAGAGCCTGCTTTTGATAATCCCTTAATTGCTGGGACTGCAATGAGTGGAAAGTAAAAAGTGAAACGAAGAAAATCGTTATTAATATCCCATCCTTACACATGCTTGAAGTATTTCTAATTCTTTCTGCTTTCATCTTAAATAATGTTAGACCTGCTAGTTTTAATGGAGACCATCAGGATTACTGGCAATTCTTTATTTCTGATAATACTTACTGCCATGATTAACTTTTAAGTCTTTTAATTTTAGCTTCCTGCCTCCAGCTAAAGAGCACCGGCACTACAAATAGAGTAATTAAGGCGATCAACATTCCACCAAAAGCAGGAATTGCCATTGGGATCATAATATCACTCCCACGCCCAGTCGAAGATAAAATAGGAAGTAAAGCCAGTATTGTAGTGGCTGTGGTCATTAAACAAGGTCGAATTCGCTTCTCCCCGGCTTCAATAACAGATTGCCGAATTTCCTTTTTATTATCTGGAGAATTGGCTTCGAAGGTCTGAGTAAGATAAGTAGCCATCACTACGCCATCATCTGTAGCAATGCCAAAGAGCGCAATAAAGCCAACCCAAACGGCAACACTTAAATTGATCGTTTTGATCTGAAATAACTGTCGGAAATTTTCTCCAAAAAGACTAAAATCCATAAACCATTCCTGCCCGTATAACCAGATCATCAGGAAACCACCACCAAAGGCAACCGCAATTCCCGCGAAAACCATTAGTGACGTGGATACAGATTTGAACTGGAAATAGAGAATAAGAAAGATGATTAGTAAGGATAATGGAACAACAATAGAAAGCGTTTTTTCGGCTCTCACCTGATTCTCATAATTCCCGGTGAAACGATATTTGATCCCGGCTGGAACATTGAGTTCTCCAGAATCAATTTTCTGCTGAAGGAAGGCGGTGGCATTCTCTACAACATTGGTTTCAGCAAAACCGTCCAGTTTATCGAACAGAACATAGCCGGTAAGGAATGTATTTTCGCTTTTAATAACCTGCGGGCCCTGCTCGTACCTAATTTCCACAAATTCTCCCAGCGGAACGGGCGATCCACCTTCCACTGGAACATAAATATCCTTGATATCTTCTGGACCAGCTCGCAATTCTCGCGGGTATCGTACCCGAATCCCATAACGCTCACGACCTTCTACGGTCTGGCTTAGATTCATTCCTCCTACGGCAACCTGTAAAACCTGTTGTACATCATCTATCGAGATGCCGTACCTGGCCAGACTTGCCCTTTTAATATCGATTAGTAAATATGGTTTGCCTACAATTCTATCGGCAAATACTGCCTCATCTTTCACTCCTTCGACCTGCTTCAATAAATCTTCAAGTTTCATCCCAAAATCCTGAATCTGTTTTAGATCCTGGCCCTGCACTTTAATTCCCATTGGCGCGCGCATTCCCGTTTGGAGCATGATCAAACGGGTTTCTATTGGTTGTAATTTTGGAGCAGAGGTGACTCCGGGTAATTTCGTTACTCTCGCGATCTCATTCCAGATGTCATCAGGCTTTTTAATCTCTGGTCTCCAGTTTCTGAAATACTCTCCGTCATCATCGGCAATTAACTGTTCAGGTCCAAGCTTCAGAGGTTCGCTTACCAGTGAGTCAGTATAATTTTCTGGACTTTCTAATTCTGAATTAGGATTAGCTGCCAGTTTTCCGTTTTTCAGCATAAAGATTCCAGCATCATTAACTCGAAATTTTTGTTTCTCTCCCGCAGCGTCCTCCATATATTCAGATTTATACTGAATAATATTTTCATACATCGAGAGCGGTGCAGGATCCAGGGCAGATTCGGTTCTTCCGGCTTTTCCCACCACAGTTTCAATTTCAGGAAGACTTGCTACCGCCATGTCCAGTTGTTGTAAAACTCTTTTATTTTCTTCAACTCCAGAATGCGGTAGAGATGTAGGCATTAGTAGAAATGAACCTTCATTTAGGGAAGGCATGAATTCCTTACCGGTATTCTTCATAATAAAAAATCCGAGGACAATTATTGCGATTGGAATACTTAGAAATAAAGCTTTGTTTTCCAGCGTCCAGGTTAAAATGCTTACATAATACTTTTTGAAGTAATAGAATACCGCCAGTAAGCCGAAACAAATAACAGAAACGAAAAACAGGTTCAGCAAAATGTTATTCTGAAGCCCGAGTGGTCTCCAGTAAACGGATAACAGAAGAATGATCGTTAGTACTGAAATCGCAATCTTCAAGAACTTACTTTGCTTTTCGTCGATCTTATCTAATTTCAGAATTAAGTCTACTAATCCAAATGCTATTATTGCCAGGCCTATCCAGTATCCTAGAGCAATCGCTACGATACCTGCCAGGATCAATAATCCGGATACTACGAAATTTAATTCTTTCCGAATTTTCCTCTTCTTGAAAAGTACGGCAGCAACTGGCGGAATCAGGAATAGCGCTACCAAAATAGAAGAAATTAAGGCCATTGTCTTTGTAAAAGCCAGTGGACGGAATAACTTTCCTTCTGCCCCTACCATCGTGAAAACCGGTAGAAAACTTATGATCGTGGTAAGTACAGCTGTTAAAATAGCTCCTGAAACTTCAGCAGTGGCTTCGTAAACCAGTTGATTTATAGGCCGGTCATCCTTCATATCCAGATGCCTGATAATATTTTCAGAAAGAATGATTCCCATATCCACCATTGTCCCTATTGCAATTGCGATCCCGGATAAAGCCACAATATTAGCTGCTACGCCAAAAAGTTTCATAGAGATAAAGACCATCAGGACCGCAACCGGTAATAATCCTGAGATCAGGATCGAAGCTCTTAGGTTAAAAACCATGATGATGACCACCAGGATGGTAATAAGGATCTCCATAGTTAGAGCTTCATTCAGGGTTCCAAGAGTCTCCTGGATCAATTCTGTTCTATCATAGAAGGGAACGATAGTTAGTTGGGATTCGGTGCCGTCCTGCAAGGTTTTAGAAGGAAGACCTGAACTAATTTCGTTAATTTCAGCCTTGACATTATTGATCACCTCCAATGGATTGGCGCCATAACGCGCTACCACGACTCCTCCAACAACTTCAGCACCTTCTTTATCCAGAATTCCGCGACGGGAAGCTGGTCCTATAGATACATTAGCAATATCACTAATCTCTATAGAGGTGAAATCTTTGGAAGTCACCACAGCATTTTCAATGTCTTCTACAGATTTTACGTAACCAAGGCCACGAACCAGGTATTCTGCCCGGTTGATTTCCAGAGTTTGCGCTCCTATTTCGCGATTACTTGCCTTGACCGCTTTTACAACCTCATCAAGACCAATATTATACTGTCGCATGAGCTCAGGTTTTACGTCAACCTGGTACTCCTGGACATATCCACCAATACTGGCTACTTCTGAAACTCCGCTGGCTCCTGAAAGCGCATATTTCACATAATAATCCTGAATACTTTTCAATTCCTGAAGATCCCAGCCTCCGGTAACATTTCCATCCTTATCACGGCCTTCAAGAGTGTACCAGAATATCTGACCTAATCCTGTAGCATCGGGACCTAAGCTTGGGTTCACATCTGCCGGCAGTAAATTTTCCGGGAGTGAATTAAGTTTTTCAAGAATTCTGCTTCTGCTCCAGTAAAATTCTACGTCTTCTTCAAAAATGATATAGATGCTGGAAAAACCGAACATAGAAGAACTACGAATGGTCTTCACTCCTGGAATCCCAAGTAAACTGGTAGTAAGGGGATAGGTGATCTGGTCCTCAATATCCTGGGGAGATCGTCCTTTCCATTCAGTAAAAATGATCTGTTGATTTTCACCTATATCGGGTATGGCATCTACCGCCACTGGATCATTTGGTAGTAAACCGGTATCCCAGTTAAAAGGTGAATTAACAATACCCCAACCAATAAACATCACCAGGAATATAAAGGCGACGAGTTTATTTTCGATCAGGTATTTGATGCTTTTATTCAGCATTATTCAATAGTTAAATTAGAAATAGCGCATACAACGCAAAGAGCCACTGCAAGAAACTGAGTGGTAGAAATTCTATAACTTAACTATCAAATAAGAAAGACCTGGTCTTCCAACTGTATGTTGGCAACCAGCAAGGGAGGAGAATAATCTTTAAAAGGAATGATCTGTTTTGGTAAGCTTTCAAACAGATTGATGTAGGAATACGTAAATGTGGTAATGAATAGTTGCTGATGAAAATCGAAAGAATCGAATGAAATCTTCAATTCATCCTGACCTTCAACTTCAATCTTTTCATTGGTGCAACAATGAGTTTCATCCTCGGCATTCATCGACATTCCGCAGGTTTCTGCTTTTGAAAAAACAGCCTGATCAACCAGGTGACTTCCGCAGAAATGTTTATCTACAGTAAAAGACATCGTAGATAACATGACTATAAAGGCCATGCTCAAAGAAATCATATGTCGTAAAAGTTTTTTCACAGATTACAAAAGTACAAAATTTTGAACATCTACGGTTTACTACCTGATCTTCAAATATAAACAGCGAATGTAAAATCTAAATTCCAGACTGGATTGCAAAATTCAGGATGAAACTTTCAAATTTCTTTTTTACTGATCCGGTAATAATAGAACGCAGGAAGAAGGATGAGCAGGAATAATGGATGAATAAGAAATCTTCTTATATAGAATAAGGCGAGATAATGTTCTCTTTCGATGTTGAGGACAAGAAATATAAAAGCGCTTACAGCTCCCAGATATAGCAGGGCGTAGAGTATAACCGAGAATTTGAGCATGCTCCTGTTCTGAAAAGCGATATAGATGATTCCCAGTGAGATTGCACTATTAAGCGCATAGCGTATACTGAGGTGAATCATAAGTTCTGCCATGTTCATAGGCGGAATAATACCCAATAGATAATCTGACCTGAAAAACGCTATTAATGGATCGTAGAATAGACTATCTTCAAAAAAACGTATTGCTGCAAGTAGCAAAACCATGAAGCTAATAAGAATTATCTTATATCTTTTCTTCATGCTTTTTTGTATTTAGTGAAGATTCGTATCCATACCAGCCAGAGGAGGAAAACCATTCCGTAGATCGCTAATGGAAAAAATACGGTGTGCATAAAACCAGAATATTGCGGGTACTCAAGTATACTCACAGAGAGTATTACGATTCGTAAAATATTCGTTGCATAGATAAGAGCGGCACCTGCAAAAATATAGATTAGAGTCGTGGAGGTTTTTCCAAAGAATGCCAGAATAAAGGAGGTGAATAGTATAATGATACTTGCTGAATTGCAACCCTCAACTATACCGGCTAGAAAATAACCTTCCACCATTAGTTTCATGGATAATCCTGTATAATGCATCACCACCTTTACGTTGTCGTAACCAAGAGCGTGCATTACATCTCCACTCTGGTAGGCCACCAGTCTTGTGAGTGCATCGGGTACAGGCTGAGTTTGCTCATAAAACAAAAGAAATGCATTGTAAGCGCTGGAAAAAAGGAAATAGCTTCCCAGGAATACAAATATAAAACGCAATACCGTTCTGTATTTCTTGATGAGTTTCAGCAAAGTAGCGACTTGGTTTTTAACAAATTTATAGATTTAGGCTCCATGCTTTACACAGCAAATTGAATACTTTTGCACCAAATATTGTTAATATGAATTTTCAGGAATTAAAACCACAAGTAGAACAGATTCTACAGGACTCGAATATTGATGTCAAACAGCGAATGACCCAGGTTTGCGAACTATTGGAGCAAAATATAAGTTATTATGACTGGGTTGGATTCTATTTCAAGAATGGAAATAAAGAAGAATTAAAATTGAAGGCATTTGCCGGGGAGCCAACAGATCATGAGATCATCCCATTCGGGAAGGGTATTTGCGGACAGGTAGCGGTAAGCAATCAGAATTTTGTTGTACCCGATGTAAAAGCACAGGATAATTATATAGCCTGTAGCATTAATGTAAAGGCAGAAATTGTAATTCCCTTATTTGTAAATGGTGAAAATGTTGGGCAGATCGATATTGATAGCCACACAGCCGATCCTTTTACTGCGGAAGATGAAGAATTCCTGGTTTGGGTGAACGAGAAAGTAGCAGAGATCCTATAGGTTACTATTAAAGTTCAAAATAAAAAAACTCCTGATCTCTCAGGAGTTTTTTTGTTCTTATATCGTGTTCAAAATTACATCTGAAGTGCGATAATAAAGAAAAGAAATGCAAAAAATCCTACTAATTGTAGTATAGATAGCAGGTAATTCTTTTCGATCTCATTTCCCATTTCCATAGCTTTTTGTTTTGAAATTACATAAGCTATGTCTTCGATATCAGACCTTTAACTAACTTTAATTTTTTTTAGAATAATTTATGTGAAATATGTTCTGAAAATCGCTTTCCGCTAAGATAATATTTACATCCCGGTGCGAATTGCTTCCACAGGATCAAGTTTTGAGGCCGACATTGCCGGGATAATTCCCGAAACCAATCCTATAATTGCCGAAACCAGTGTACCAATGAACATATTATACGGTGAAAGGACAAATTCAAAATCACCGGTAAACTGTGATGCAACGATTGAAACCAGCCACACAAAGAACAATCCTACCAATCCTCCAATCACGGAGAGTATGACAGCTTCAAATAAGAATTGAGAAAGAATAAATTTGTTTTTAGCTCCCAGAGATTTCTGTATACCAATAAGGTTGGTTCTTTCTTTGACACTAACAAACATAATATTCGCAATTCCGAAGCCTCCAACCAGTAAAGAAAATCCGCTAATCACCAAACCAATGATATTCAGCTGGCCTGTAATATTGTCTACAAATTCAGTAAGACCCTTTAGCTCATTAACGAAAAAGTTGTTGATCTCTCCGGGCTTGATTCCGCGCATATTCCGAAGGTTTTGTTCCAGTAAGGCGATAAATTCATCGCTATCTGCTCCACTTTCAGGCTTCATCACCAATTGTGGAAATACCGTTCCCTTCGTAGTTCCGTAAACCAGTCGGGCAAAGTTCGCAGGCACAAAAGCCTGACCATCTCTGGAACCGGTAAACAAGGATTGCCCCTGTTTCTTCAAGACTCCAATGACTGTTGCTCTACGTCCAAAAATTCGTATTTCTTCACCAATTCCATTCGAACCACCAAACAGCGTTTGCGCTACTTCATGCCCCAGAACAACAACCCCAGATCCGCTTACAGATTCAGATTCGTTAAAAAACCGTCCTTCTGCGAGTTCCAGTGCTTCAATGTCGTAATATTCATGAGTAACTGCTCCTATATCCACACCACTACTGGTAACATCCTGATATTTGATCGCAGCTCCTCCAGGAATTCCCAAAACAAAACTAATATTATCAAGATCGGGTAAGCTCTTCTTTAGATTCTGGTATTCCTCATAAGTTACATCTGGAAACTGCTGACTCTTCCATCTGGGTATATCGCTAGGTCCAAATTTAAACCTCATCACGATCACCGTACTATTGTCAAGTGAACTCAAACTTCCGGTAATATCCTTTTTTAATGAATCTACCGCTGCAAGAACTGCGATAATGGAGAAGATACCAATGGTCACCCCAAGTAGGGAAAGAAAGGTTCTAAGCTTATTATTAGTAAGAGCGCTAATCGCAAAATTGAAGCTCTCTTTAAGTACCCGTAAATAGATCAGCATAATTTAAAATCTGCTATTAACTCATGAATTTAAGATAGGACGCAGGATCCAAATTTTCGTTACAAAATTTATCGATAATTCATTAGTTGCACTTTTAAATTTTTCGCTTTATTGGTTACTTTTGCAGCTTTAACAAACACAACACAATGAGCGAATTAAAACAAGCAAAGTCTGCTTTAATTTCAGTCTTCAGTAAAGATGGTCTTGAACCTATCGTGAGAAAGCTGGATGAGCTGGGCATTACCATTTATTCCACTGGTGGAACCGAGAAATTTATCAAGGATCTTGGAATAGAGGTGGTTCCTGTTGAGGATGTTACTTCCTACCCTTCTATACTGGGTGGCCGGGTAAAAACTCTTCATCCAAAAGTTTTTGGAGGAATTCTTAATCGTCAGGATCATGAAGGTGATGTAAAAGAACTGGAACAATATGAAATTCCTCAGATAGACATTGTGATTGTGGATCTATATCCTTTTGAGAAAACAGTTGCTTCAGGCGCTGCGGAACAGGATATTATAGAAAAGATCGATATTGGAGGTATTTCTTTGATTAGAGC
>NZ_CAJWRQ010000100.1 GCF_913046405.1 uncultured Christiangramia sp. | reverse complement strand
CTACATACAGCACCGCAGGTTTTTAGTAATTACTTCATGCTGAAGGATGATAATTATAAATATACCGGTAACCTTTTGGCTTATATCCCTGAAGGTAAAGTTTACTGGGATGCTTATTATAAATCTGGAAGATCTTTCTACAGTTCTTCGCTTTATATTTTACTGAATAACAGATCCCTGAAATGGGCATATTATGCTGTGCTTTTATGCATCATCCTGTATATCATATTTGAAGGAAAGAGAAAGCAACGTGCAATTCCGGTCATTGATCCACCAAAGAACCGATCCTATGAGTATACTGGAATCATTTCGAGTTTATACCTGGAGCAAAATCGATTTCAGGAACTGGGAAATAAAAAGATCGCGTTATTCCTGGAGTTTATACGCCGGGAATACCGTTTGGATACTTCAAAGATAGATGCTGGATTTAAACAGGATCTGGCTGCAAAGAGCTCAAATTCTTTGGAAGCAACCAACGAGCTTTTCAACAAAATAGAGTCATTTCAAAAGAATAAGAAAAGCTCAAAACAAGAGTTTCTGGAGCTAAGTACTTATATTAATCATTACAAATTTACCGATGGAAAATCAGGAACAACATAAGCCACAGGACGAATTAAAATTTGAAAACAGGATTCCACTGGAAGGCCTGAAGTCTTCTGTGGATAATCTAAAATCACAGCTGGGAAAAGTAATCGTAGGACAGGAAAATTTCGTAGAACTTTTGATCGTTGGCTTACTTGCAAATGGACATGTGCTTATTGAAGGTGTTCCCGGAGTTGCCAAGACGGTTACTGCGAAGTTATTTGCAAAAAGCCTCAAAACCGACTTTAGTAGAATTCAATTTACGCCAGATCTTATGCCCAGTGATGTTCTGGGGACTTCGATCTTCAATGTAAAAACTTCAGAATTTGAATTTAAGAAAGGTCCTATTTTTTCGAACGTTGTACTTATTGACGAGATCAACAGAGCTCCGGCAAAAACACAGTCGGCTTTGTTTGAAGTTATGGAAGAAAGACAGGTTACCATTGATGGTAATTTGTATCCTATGCAACCACCTTTTATGGTGCTGGCCACACAAAACCCTATAGAACAAGAGGGAACCTATGCCCTGCCAGAAGCTCAACTAGATAGATTTTTATTCAAGATCAAGGTAGATTACCCAAAACTGGAAGAAGAGATCGAAATTTTAAAGGGTCACCATCTCAGAAAAGGCTCTTTGCCGGAAGCTGAAATTTCACCGGTTCTCGATCCCAATGAGATCGCTAATTTACGCTCCCAGATTCATGAGATCGTACTAGAAGACAAACTGATGAACTATATTGCAGAACTTGTGATGAAAACGAGAAATCATTCTCATCTATATCTTGGCGCAAGTCCTAGAGCTTCCATAGCAATCATGAATGCTTCTAAAGCATACGCCGCCATCAATGGTAGAGATTTTGTAATTCCTGAAGATATTAAAAACGTACTGAAACCTGTATTAAGTCACAGGCTTATACTTTCTCCAGATAGAGAAATGGAAGGAATGAAAGCTGAAGACGTCGTAGATATGATCACTCAATCTGTAGAAATTCCCCGATAGTGCTGAAGTTTCTGAAAAGTCTATATTTCAAAGAACTATTCTTCTATTGCCTGATAGGAATCGCTATTTTATTCCTGATCTCGTTCTGGGTGGATTGGCTTTACAGCATTACCTGGATCATCAGCATGATACTGGCAGTAGCGACTTTACTAGACATGATCGCATTATATTCTGGAGAAGCAGTGATAGCAGAACGCATACTTCCTGAGAAATTTTCCAATTCAGATCCTAATCAGGTAATTCTGAAACTTCGGAATAACTATAGGTTTTCAATTACAGCTGAAGTGATTGATGAAGTACCACTGCAGTTTCAGAAAAGAGATTTTTTAAAAAGTAAAAAGCTCGGCTCCCGTTCCGAAGAAAAATTAGAATATCAATTGATCCCGCTGGAACGAGGAGAATACATTTTCGGTAACCTGAATATTTATATTTCTAGCAAGCTGAGACTTGTAAAAAGAAGATATATTACTGGCAAAGAGCAGTATGTAAAAGTCTATCCTTCTTTCGTACAAATGAAAAAACTGGATTTTCTCGCCTTGGATCAAAAGATCAATTTGCAGGGAATGAAACGTATCAGGCGGATTGGACATACGATGGAATTCGAACAGATCAAAGAATATGTTCGTGGCGATGATGTAAGAACAATCAATTGGAAAGCAACAGCGAAGCAAAACGCCTTGATGGTTAATCAATTCCAGGATGAGCGTTCCCAACCGGTTTATAGCATCATTGATACGGGAAGGGTCATGAAAATGCCTTTTGAAGGTTTATCATTGCTGGATTACGCTATCAATAGTTCCCTGGCTTTTTCTAATATTGCACTCCGCAAAAAAGATAAGATTGGCTTGCTGAGTTTTAGTAATAAAGTGCATGGGATTCTGAAAGCCAGCTCGAGACTAAGCCAGCTGCAACAGATCATGGAGTCCTTATATCGTGTAGACACAGGATATCTGGACAGTGATTTTAACATGCTATATTCCCGGGTTCAAAAAAGTATTACCCATCGTAGTCTTGTAATGCTGTACACCAATTTCGAACATATGAGTGCATTGCAAAGGCAGCTACCTTATTTAAAAGCGATCAGTAAAAAGCATTTGCTGGTAGTCATATTCTTCGAAAACACTGAAATTAGCAGACTTACCGAACAATCCACAGAAAAGGATATTTCTACCATGGCACACCAGACGATTGCTGAGTCTTTTCAACATGACAAGATCATGATGGTCAAGGAGCTGGAAAAATTTGGTATTCAGACCATACTTACTCCTCCAAAAGATCTAAGTATCAATACGATCAATAAATACCTGGAAGTAAAAGCTCGCGGACTCATATAAACGGTTCAGCATCAATATTCGACAGTTCAGATATAATTACTTATAAACAAGTAGGTTATGATCTACATTTGAAATGTAATTAAAACCAATCCTTATGAAAACTGTATTATTATTACTCGCATTATTTATTGGTAGTCTATTAAATGCACAGACTGCAACTACTCACGAACTTGAAGTAACGATCCCGAATGTCACAAACGACAATGGTGAAGTGCTATTCGCACTTTACAAGGAGGAAAACTTTATGAGAGAACCTTCATTTTCTCAAAAATCTACTATCAAAGACGGGAAAGCAACGGTAAAATTTGAAGATCTGCCAGAAGGAGAATATGCGCTGGTCGTGATGCACGACGAAAATAGCAATGGTAGAATGGATTTCGAAACCAATGGAATGCCTACGGAAAGTTATGCTACCAGCGGAGAGAGCAAATTAATGGGATCGCCAATGTGGAGTGATACCAAATTCAGGCTGGATAATTCCACAAGAAAATTAAGCCTGAGGTTCTAAGACCTCATAGAAACGTCTCATAACCCACCAATTGGTGGGTTATTTGCATAGATAAAACAAAGTTAAAGCCTATCTGAAATAGGAAATTCTTATACCTTTGTAGTTCAAATCTATTCATATGACAATTACCCAGTTGCATTATGTCTTAGCAGTTGCTGAACATAAGAATTTTACCAAGGCCGCTCAGAAAGTTTTCGTTACTCAGCCAACGCTGAGCATGCAGATCCAGAAGTTGGAAGAAGAACTGGACATTACTATTTTTGACCGAACCAAGAAACCGATTCAGCTTACAGAGGTTGGGCAGAAGATCGTTCATCAGGCTCGTAATATTGTAAATGAAAGCGATCGGATCAAGGATATCGTAGATCAGCAAAAAGGATTTATTGGCGGAATATTCAGATTAGGAGTGATCCCTACGATCATGCCAACATTGCTACCTATGTTCATAGGTAGTTTTATGAAGAAATTTCCGAAGGTAAAATTGAAAATAGAAGAGCTACATACTGAAGCGATCATAGAAAAACTAAAGGAAGGACATCTGGATGCAGCAATCGCTGCTACTCCACTTCAAATTGACGGAATCAAGGAGAATGTGCTTTATTATGAGCCCTTTGTCCCCTATATTCCGAAGGAAATGGACATGCACACCAATGATAAGATAGATATAGATAGTCTTGATATCAATAAGATACTACTGTTGGAAGATGGTCATTGTTTTAAGGATGGGATCATCAATCTTTGCAAAGCAAACCGGGAATACGATGGCGATCAGCTACAACTGGAAAGTGGTAGCTTCGAAACACTTATCAAACTGGCCAATGAAGGTCTGGGAATGACGCTACTTCCCTACCTCCACACTTTAGAACTTAAAGATTCTGAAAAAAAGAACTTAAAAATGTTCAACGATCCTGTTCCTGCACGGGAAGTGAGCTTGATCTATAATCGTAGTGAATTAAAAATGCAGATCATTGAAGCACTGCGCAGTACCATAGCCAGCGTGGTAAAAGGCGCCATTACTTTCCAGAACGTAAAAATCATAAGTCCTTTAAATCATAAAAAGGATTTTCAGAAGAATTAAAAAAAGCGGCTAATAGCCGCTTTTTATTTAAGTGTTCAAATAAATTAAACATTGATTTAATTCAGGGTTCTGTTTGGTTAGTGCGAGAATCCAGAGTCGTAACTCATCTATCTCGTGTGGAAGCAATCTATCGATCGCTTTCTTAACTTCTCTACAGAACAAGCTTGGATCAAAACTTACTTTATCAAGTATCGTCTTGGTGTATTCAAACATCGCTCTCGCCATATTATGAAGTATTTAAGTTTAAGATTAGGTTAAAAATAAATGTAGAGATGTACTATAAGCATTTAGATTTTTGGTTAGAACAATATAGCTATTTTAAGAACAGCGTATGAGTTTTTGTTAATTTTTTAACAAATTAAAACCTATTATCGCCGCTTAAGACATCACCAATTCCTCCAAGTAAACTACCTTCTCCTTTATCCTTTCCACCCATTTGCGGCGCTGCCTGCAACACTCGATTGGCGAGCCTGCTAAAAGGTAATGACTGTATGTAAACCGTACCTGGACCAGTAAGCGAAGCGAAAAATAATCCTTCCCCTCCAAATATTGTATTTTTAATTCCACCTACAAATTCTATATCATAATCTATGGTTTGGGTAAAACCTATGATACAACCGGTATCGACCTTTAACTTCTCACCAGGACCCAATTCTTTTCTAGCCATTGTCCCACCAGAATGAACAAATGCCATTCCATCTCCTTCGATTTTCTGCATGATAAAACCTTCACCTCCAAAAAATCCGCGACCAAGCTTTTTACTTAATTCTATACCAATAGCCACACCTTTGGCTGCGCATAGGAAAGCGTCTTTCTGGCAAATGAATTTACCATTAAATTGAGTGAGGTCTATAGGAATGATCTTGCCAGGATAAGGTGAGGCAAAGCTTATACGTTTCTTTCCCTGAATTTCGTTGGAAAAGATGGTCATAAACAAACTTTCGCCGGTAAGTAATCTCTTTCCAGCTCCAAGGACTTTTCCAAGGAAACCTTCGTTCTGTTTGGAACCGTCCCCAAATATGGTATCCATTCGTATACCATCGTCCATCATCATAAAGTTTCCAGCCTCGGCAATTACCGCTTCCCTTGGATCAAGTTCAATTTCTACATATTGCATTTCTTCTCCGAAAATCTGGTAATCTATTTCATGTGCATTCATAGTGATTAAATTTTGATTGATGCTTGTTCTATATGATGAGTATCACTTTTAAGAGCAGTGTTACTTTCTTTGTTTAAGTTTAACAGTCCATTCAAATTCAAAAACTGATACTTCAACGCCCTCCTCATTAAGTCCAATTGCTTTCATCCACATGGTTTGTCCTTCTCCGGTAGCAATCGTTCGTTCAATGGCCTCCTTCACTTTCTGTCCATCATGACAGGTAAATCTTATTTTTCCAGTGGCCTTCTTCGAGAAAACCGACTTGTTCTGTGCCACCAGCATGGAGATTTTTTTACCGGAATCCTGGATCTTTCCCATAACAAGAGCTCCCGTACTAAGCTCTGCAGCCATTGCCTGCACAGCAAAATACATGGAATTAAAAGGATTTTGATTGATCCATCGATGGGTAACGCCAACAGCACATTCGGTTTCATCTATATGTTTAACTCTAACACCACACAACCAGGCACTTGGAAGTTTAAGCATTAGAAAAGAATTCAGTTTAGAGGGATTTAGCTTCATGAGCAGAGTTTATTATCAAATTTTCATAAAAATATGAAATAACAATGAGACCGTAATTCTTAAATAATTGTTAACTTCTAGTACTTTGCTTTGCATAATACCTTCTTTTAGATATATATTTGCATAAGAACCTAATAGGTATAAAATCATCAAAATCAAAACATCATGAAAAGATCAATCAAAAAACAGTCAGTCACCAGCGTTTTACCCGGAACATTAGCAGATAGAATCAAAATCTATGTTACCATCTTCGCCATCTACGTGTACGTTTTCAGCACGATCATTCTTTAATAGTTTTAAATCTCTAATCATGCAGGACAATAGCGCTCATAAAAACCGTACTTTAACTACTGTACTCCATCTATCGGTATTTACGAAGTATTTTATACCACTGGGTAATTTCATGTTCCCTATGCTACTCTGGTTAAGCCAGAAAGAAGATGCATTTGTGGATCGTCATGGAAGAAATGCTTTGAATTTTCAAATCAGCACTTTTCTGTATACGGTATTACTGGTAGCTATTGGAGGTGCTACTTTCTTGTACTTTGCTTTAAAATTCAATTTAGTAGAACCTTTAATGACCAATGATTCCTTTGAAGTCAACCAGTTTTCAGAAGCATTACCTTTTATCATCATCATGGGTATTCTGGGAATATTATTACTTGGACTGTTTGTTCTGGAAATCTTTGCAGTCATCTCTGCAAGTCTTTCAGCAAACGAAGGAAAAGAGTATTGCTACCCGCTAACCATCAATTTTTTAAGTTCGGATAAACCGAAAGAAACAAATCATCAAAATCATCAATCAAAAAATGAACAGTTTAATGACACCCAAAAACAAACACTATGAAGATTGAAAATACCAAAGCCCAGATGCGTAAGGGTGTATTGGAATATTGCATTCTCTCGGTTTTAAGAGACGAAGATGCCTATGTGGCAGAAATTCTGGACACATTAAAAGACGCAAAACTACTGGTAGTTGAGGGTACGATCTATCCCTTATTAACCAGGCTAAAAAATGCGGGACTTCTTAATTATCGTTGGGAAGAATCAACAAGCGGGCCGCCACGTAAGTATTACGGACTTACCGAAACAGGAAAGATATTTCTCAGGGAATTAACGGGTACCTGGAATGAATTACAAACTGCCGTTAACATCGTAACCACTCAAAAAAAGAACAATCATGAATAAGACAGTTAACATAAATCTTGCCGGCGTTTTCTTTCACATAGATGAGGATGCTTATGCCAGACTTCAACGATATTTGGAGACTATAAGGCATTCGTTTTCAAATACGCAGGGTCGTGATGAGATCATCTCAGATATCGAAGCTCGTATTGCTGAATTGTTCAATGAGAAAGTGAAGAATGACAGGCAGGTTATCAGCATTAAAGAAGTAGAAGAAATTATCACGATCATGGGGCAACCTGAAGATTATATGGTCGATGAGGAAATCTTCGAAGATGAACCAACGACCACTCACAGGTCTGCAAGAACTCGTGGAAAACAATTATACCGTGATACTGAAAATGGATTCGTTGGTGGTGTGTCCTCAGGACTTGGTCATTACCTGGCGATCGATGCCATCTGGGTAAGATTGCTTTGGGTCTTGCTTACGATCTTTTCCAGTGGTGGTTTTCTATTGATCTACATCGCGTTCTGGATCTTTGTTCCGGAAGCAAAAACTACGGCAGATAAACTTGCCATGCGCGGTGAAGAAGTAACGGTTAGTAACATCGAAAAGAAGATTCGTGAGGGTTTTCATGATGTTTCAGACAGTATAAAAAATGTTGACTATGATAAGTTCGGGAAAAGAGCGTCTGCTGGAGCAACCTCTGCAGCAACCACATTAGGGAATATTATCAAGTTCTGTCTGAAACTATTTGTGAAATTCATCGGGATCATCCTAATCCTTTTCGCCGGTTCCACCCTTATTGCGCTATTTGTTGGGTTATTTGCAGTTGGCACATTTGGGATCGTTGATGCACCGTGGACTGAATATATCGATGTGGTGAATAGTGGCGCTCCTATATGGCTAACCTCACTGCTTGTATTTTTCGCAGTTGGGATCCCCTTCTTCTTCCTGTTCGTTCTTGGATTGAAGATACTGGTAAGAAACTTGAGATCTGTAGGTAGAATTGCCCTATTGACATTACTCGGAGTCTGGTTAATCTCGATCATTGGACTATCAGTAATTGGTATTAGCCAGGCGACCAACCGTGCTTTTGATGGTGAGGTTGCCACAACAGAAACTTTAAAGGTGACTTCAGCAGATACTATCTACCTGCGTATGAAGCATAATCCTGAAATGAGTAACAGAACCAGAAGATCATCAGATTTCAGAATTGTCTATGAAGAAGACACCAAAATGATCGTTGGAAATGACATCAGGCTTATCGTTCGATCTACCAGAGATTCCGTAGGAAAAATGGAGATATTAAAGTCGGCTGAAGGTAAAAACTACAACGAAGCCAGGAATCGAGCCAAGGCGATACGTTACGGTCGCAGCCTGGTTGGAAATGAACTTTTGCTAGATAGTTATTTTATAACAGATGCAAAGTCTGGTTACAGAGATCAGGAAGTGCAAATCACTTTATATCTGCCTGAAGGCACCACTCTATATGCTGATGATAATACTTCTACCTTTCACAGAAATACCGATTCTTACGAAGACATTTTGCATAATGGCGAAGAAGAGCATTTTCTGAAGATCATCGACGGTGGCACCAGCTGTGAAGATTGTCCTGTAGAAGATGTTTGGGATGACGATAGTGGTGACTGGGATAGCGAAGATACCTGGGAAGACGATTATGATACTTCAGATGACTTTAATGCAAGAGTAGACGTTAATAGTGAAGAAGTTAATATTAGACTGAACGATAACGGCGTGGAGATCCAGGATAAGGATGGCGACCGTGTAAGAATAGACAGTAACGGAGTACAAATACAGAACTAGTATGAGCTCACTAATCAACCTCGTCATTAGTTTTTTTGTTGGATTGATATTATACATTCAGCCCGTAAACAAAGAAACTGTGAACATTGAAAAACCACTCAACAGTACTGAAATATTTCAGAAGCTGGAAAATTACCAGAAAATTCTGGATAGTTGAAAATTTGAAGCCTCCCTTGTGGAGGCTTTTTTCTTTATATCTTTTGAAAATTCTTCCGTTAAGAAATACCTGAGTTCAAGAATATGTGCTGCCCTATACGCCTGTAACGGTAATTTTTCTCTCTGATTTACGGGCTTTGTTATAATAAGTCCTATCTTTTGCAAAAAAGTATCTGAAGGGTCAAATCTGAAAGATCGAATAGGAAAACATAAAAATATCATGCTAAAGAAACTTCCATTACTACTATTAATCGTTTTATGTAGTTGCAATGCCCAGGACAAGGTAAAGGGTAGCCGAAACGTAAAAACCGAACAATATGATCTCGAAAAATTTCACTCGATCCAGATCAAAGGAGAATTTGAAGTTGGAATTTTAAAGGGAAGAAGATCCATGATCGAGATAGAAGCTGATGATAATATTCATGATCTCATTATGACTGAAGTTCTTGACGGAACACTTTATATTAAGCCCATCAAAAAACTTTCCCGTACCAAGAAACAGGAATTAAGAATTACTTTTTCTGATACCTTAAAAAGTATACTTATAGGTGGTGACGTGGAACTCGAATCGCTACAGGATCTTTACGTGAATGATTTCAAGCTTGAAACAGGAAATGACGCCAAAGCTTTTTTAACACTTACGGCCAGTAAATTCAATTTTATTCACAAGGATGATGCAGAAGCTGAACTGAACGTTACCGCCCAGGAAATTGTTTGTCAGCTAAATCAGTCTTCAAAGGTTGAGGCGCTCTTGAATGCTCCTGATGTTGAGATCGATATTTACGAAAAAGCATCTGCCAGAATAGACGGTGAAACTCAAATTTTCAATTTAAGAGCAGACCAATCATCTAAATTTGATGGTGAGAATTTTAGCAGCTTTAAAGCTGAAGTGCTGGCACAGGGAGGTTCATCATCCAAAGTAAACGTAAGCGACACTTTGAATTTAACTGCTTCAGGAAAAAGTGAGATCGAAGTATTTAATACACCGGTGATCAAACTCTTACAATTTTCAGATGAAGCGAGTTTGTCTAAGAAAGAATTCAGCAAAGGTCTGTTTAAATAAATGCTAAATTTTGATCCTTAATTCATTCTGAATAAGTGGATTGAATACATTTGTTGCCAATTTAAATTAAAAGATAAATGAAAATTATCACCAAAAATATTGCCCTTGTATTGCTATTATCTCTGGCTTTAGTGTCTTGTAGAGATGAGCAGGATACAGAAGAAGAGAAATCTGAAGTTGAAAGAATGATGGAGGATCCCAATAATAAAGTTGAAGTCAAAGATGGCGGAGACAAGATCAAGATCGAAACTCCAGAAGGAGACGAGATCAAGATCAAAAAGGATGATGGCGAGTATAAGAAGAAAGTTGACAGAGCCGATGGTTCAGAAACAAAGATCAAGGTTGACGATGGAGAAGTAAAGGTGAAAACCGACGATTAAAATCCTAAGTTAGTATCAAAAAAAGTCCCGCAATTGCGGGACTTTTTGGCACTATATTAAAAACTGTGTAAGTATTGAATAACGGGGTTTGTTAGC
>NZ_CAJWRQ010000099.1 GCF_913046405.1 uncultured Christiangramia sp. | reverse complement strand
TCGCCAAGCTCGTAGGTTTCTTCAATGGTAAGATGACGTAAGGATTCCATGGTTTGTTTACGATCCCAGGGACATTTTTCCCGGAGCTCATCCATGATGGTTAATAATCTGTCAAAAGCCTGGAGTTGATCTTGCCTGGAATTCATACTGAAATACGATTTTTTCAAAAGTAATATATCAAAACCGTATGATGAACATGAACTGAATTTTATTGCTTACGATATCTGTATATACAAGCTTCTATACAACCTATGTAACTTATCTCCATTTCGCTTTCAGTAATGCTTACTACCCTAAAGGAGCGCATACTTTCTGTGTTATCTGAACAAGTGAATGAAAGCAAGCTTTCATTAAGATCGAGGTTATAAGTTCCGGTAGGACATTCATCCTGCGAAGCACTAAAATTACCATTTGGAGAAAATGTATAATTTGTCCCATTTTCAACCGTTTGCCAGGTTGTTTCACCGCCTGGACTTACATATGCATGTGTCATTTTCCAGGTTCCTGAAAGACTATCTACGGAAAGATCTACGATTAACAGGCTATCATCACTACTGCTACAACTACTCAATGAAATGGCTGCGACGAAAAGAAGTATTAATTTTCTCATTTTTCAATTGATTTGATTCAATAGTTAGATGCAAATAACTGAGAAAGGTTGCGTAAACAAAAAAAGCTTCTCATTTCTGAGAAGCTTTATGAGGGTGGAAGACCGGTTTCGAACCGGCGACCTCCGGAACCACAATCCGGCGCTCTAACCAGCTGAGCTACAACCACCATTTGATTAGCGGTTGCAAATGTAAGTTATTTGTACATTTCAGCAAAGAAAAATTTTCAATTAAATAAGGTCGAATACGGAATCTACTGCTACATAACGATCTACGTTATAACCTTCGGCATGTTCAGTATTAATGAGCCTTCCCATATCCTGTGCCCGGTAAGTAATGCTATCCAGGAAGTTACTGCTTGAAATTGGAGTTTCAGGCTCTTTACTATCTTCACTGTAAAACTGAGACCTGTAAGCTTTTACCGAATCGATTTTTTTGTCCAGAAAGCCTGTAATGTCCACTACAAAATCTGGTTTTAGATTCTTCCATTGGATATAATGGAAAACGTGCTTTGGTCGCCATGCGTTCTGGCTATCACCATTCATAATGGTCTCGATCTTACGCAAACCACTTAGAAAACAGGCATCACTTATTAATTTTGCAGCCTTTCCATGATCGATATGCCTGTCATCTACCGCATTACATAGCACAATCTCTGGCTGGTACTTTCTTATCATTTTAATGATCTCCATTTGGTGAGAAGCATTGTTTGTGAAAAAAGCATCACTAAATTCTAGATTCTCGCGAACCTCAACTCCTAATACCTCGGCTGCAGCGGCTGCTTCCTGATCACGAATCTCTGCAGTTCCTCTTGTACCAAGTTCTCCCCTGGTAAGATCAAGAATTCCAACTTTTTTTCCTCGACTAATCTCTTTTGCAATGGTTCCAGCACAACTTAATTCCACATCATCAGGGTGTGCGCCAATCGCAAGTATATCTAATTTCATAAATCTTTATTTGGTATTTGCTATTGCCTGCTCAAGGTCGTTTTTAATATCTTCAAACTCTTCGATACCCACAGAGAATCTCAAAAGATTATCCTTGATCCCTTGTTGTGCTCTTTCTTCCTCTGTAAGCAAACCATGACTGGTTTTCGAAGGTAAAAGAATGGTACTTTCCACACCGGCAAGACTCATGGATGGTTTTATTAGTTTCAGAGATTTCATAAAATGCTGTACATCGATCTCAGCATTCAGTTCAAAGGACATCATTCCGCCGAAACCAGACATTTGCTTTGCCGCAAGTTCGTGATCTGGATGTTCTTTTAAACCAGGATAATAAACATTCGCGACACTGGAATGAGCTGTTAAAAATTCCGCCAGTTGCATAGCATTCGAATTCTGGGCTTTCACACGTAAGCCCAAGGTTTTGATACTTCTTTCCAGTAACCAAACCGTATAATCACTTAAGTTTCCACCAAAATTCTTCGCCATTTGAAAGATCCTGTCGATATGTGCTTCTGAACTTATTGCAGTTCCAGCCAGGATATCGCTATGACCTCCCATATATTTCGTTGCAGAGTGTAAAACGATATCTATTCCCAAATCCAAAGGGTTCTGGTTTACCGGTGATGCAAATGTATTATCGATCATACTTACAAGACCATGCTTTTTAGCCAGACCTGCAACTCCTTCGATATCTGTGATCTTCAACAAAGGATTAGATGGTGTCTCGATGTAAATTACCTTCGTATTTTCCTTGATTTCAGACTTCAATGAAGCTATTGATGAATCTTTGGCGAACGTATACTCTATTCCGAATTTAGCGAACTCCTCTACTGCAAGGTTACTGGTTCCCCCATAAAGTGCATCTGGAAATACAACGTGATCACCAGACCCTAAAAATGCCATTAATGAAGTGCTGACTGCGGCCATCCCACTACCAAAGATCAAAGCAGCTTCTCCGTGTTCGAGTGCAGCCATCTTTTTAGCAAGGGCTACCTGGTTTGGAGTATTAAAATATCTAGGGTAACGCTTGGTCTCCACGTCCTCAAATGCGTAAGAAGTTGCCATATAAAGTGGAGAAACCGCTCCTTTAAACTGAGTGTCTTCCAGTTCACCAGCATGTGTACATATCGTATTGATTCCTTTAGAATCGCTCATAATTTAGAATTCAAAATTGAGCACCTAAGGTACTAAGAATTCTTTGAAAGCAATGGACTACAGGAAACTTGACCTACGTCAATTTAGCGCGTTAAGAATAGTTAAACCTGTTTAACACATCATATGTAGTAGTTATAAATTGAGTAACTTTCAGCAAAAGAAAAAAATGAAAAATGTAAAAGCTTACGGCGCAAAGTCGAATGATGCAGATCTTAATATGATGGAGATCGAACGCAGGGACATTCTTGCAAATGATGTGAAGATCGAAATCGATTATTGTGGAGTTTGTCATAGCGATATACATCAGGTTAGAAATGATTGGGGTAATAGTAAATATCCCGTAGTACCAGGCCATGAAATCATTGGTCGTGTGGTAGAAGTTGGCGCAGACGTAAAAAACTTTAAGGAAGGTGATCTTGTTGGAGTTGGATGTATGGTGGATTCCTGCCAGGAATGTAAATCTTGTGAAGATGGTCTTGAGCAATATTGTGAAAATGGAATGACTGCTACTTATAATGGTAAGGATGAACATTTGGGTGGTCATACTTTTGGTGGATATTCTGAAATGGTGGTAGTCCCCGAAAAATTTGTACTGAAGGTTCCCGAAAACCTGGATACAAAAGCGGTTGCACCTCTATTGTGCGCAGGAATTACAACATGGTCTCCACTTAGACAATGGAATGTAAAGAAAGGTGATAAAGTTGGAGTTGTTGGACTGGGAGGTCTGGGACATATGGGTGTTAAGTTTGCCCACGCGTTGGGAGCTCACGTTGTGATGATCACTACCTCTCCTGCTAAAGCCGAAGATGCTAAATCTCTAGGTGCAGATGAAGTTCTAATCTCGAAGGATGAAGCAGAAATGGAGAAACATGCGAATTCATTCGATTTTATTCTGAATACTGTCCCAGTTGGACATGATACAAATCCTTATGTTGCTTTACTGAAAAGAGATGCGACAATGACCTTAGTGGGTGCGATCGATGAAGTGGATATTCATGGTGGCGGACTAATCATGGGTAGAAAAAGGCTAGCAGGATCATTAATTGGCGGAATCAAAGAAACTCAGGAAATGCTTGATTTCTGTGGTGAGCATAATATTGTTTCAGATATCGAATTGATAGATATGGACTCTATTAATACTGCTTTCGACAGAGTCGTAAAATCTGATGTTAAGTATAGATTTGTAATCGATATGAAATCATTAAAGAATTAATTATGGGTCTACTATCCTCATTGCTTGGTAATGCCGGTGCTATAGAGAATTCAATTATTCAGGAGAAATATGGCAAATTTCTTATTGATTCTGAAGAAGTTATTGCTGGATTCAAGATCATTAGAGATACCTTTATTTTTACCAATAAAAGATTGATTATTATAGATGTTCAGGGATTGACTGGTAGCAAAATTGAATATTTCTCAGTGCTATACAAAAGCATTACACGTTTTAGCGTGGAAACTGCAGGAAGTTTCGATTTGGATGCAGAACTTAAGATCTGGATATCCGGGGAACAATCACCCAGTATTTCTAAGAAATTTAATAAGAAAGTTGATATCTATGAAGTTCAGAAATTACTTGCTGAGTATACTTTATAGAATAGGATAGTCAGAAATTTAAAAAAAAGCCACTGAAATTCAGTGGCTTTTCTATGTTCAGGTTTAAGCTTCCTGATTCAACCTGTTCTCTTTTACCTTCCTTTGCCATGGAAACCTGCCTTCAATCTCCAGTTCAATGGAAAGACTCAAAAATGTTCTTATCAGGACGATGATTCCCAGTGAGATAACCTCATCCAGCGTTGGTTTTGTTACTACGGTTGCTATAATATCTGCAGCGACCAGGATCTCAAGTCCAAGGAGAATAGCTTTTCCCAATTCCTGTCTCAATAATTTATAAGATCTGACTCCTTTACTTTGCTTGGCAAGTATATATTTGAATAATGCCACGATCGTTCCCAGAAGTATCACCGCCACTCCGGTTATTTCTATAAACTTTGCCGCATACTCGATATACAAACTTATGTTTTCCATAAACTATTCTTCTGAAGATAATTTTTTATAAACTCCGTTGGTCCAGCCGAACCCATCCTGGGTTGGATATTCCCCTCCTCCACTTTCTTTGGAAAGGTCCATAACATTATACTTCTCGGTCATCTTATAGGTTCGATCGTAAACTGCGCTGTTCACATCAAGCCATCTGCTCTTTATTTCTTCGGAAAGTTCCAGATGCTTATAATTCCTTGAACCCTGAATAGTGATCCACTGCAATGGAGCCCAGCCATTCGGTGCATCCCACTGCTGTCCGGTATTATAAGGCGTGGTTACAACACCTCCCGGTTTCAAGAAGTTTTCTTTGATCTTCTTAGCCACTTTGTTAGCCTGCTGTTCATCTGCGATCTGGAAGAATAAAGGATACATTGCTGCAAGAGAAAGGTTTCCCGTGAATTCCTGCTTTTCAAAATTATAATCCTGGAAGAACTCCATTTCAGAATCCCAGAAATAGTTTGCGATCGCCTGTTGTCGTTTTTCTGCCAGCTTCGCATAATTAGCCGAAATTTCTTCTTTGTCTGAAATTTTAGCTGCCTTGGAGATGGTCTTTTCCAGTTTGTAAAGCAACGAATTTAAGTCAACTGGAAGAATGGAAGTAGTTTGAATACTTGAAAGTTCAAACTCATTTCGCTTATTTTTTACCAGCCATCTGCTTGAATAATCCCATCCAGACTCAGCACCAGCCCTAAGATTACGATAAACATCTTCTTTCCTGAGCATTGGATGAGCTTTCATTGCAATTTTCGCAGTTTCTACATCTTCACGATAGCTTTCTGGTCTTGGAGTATCTAATTCATCAAAATAGCGGTTCAGGATAGTTCCATCCTTCAGCTTAACGACTCTATTAATAGCGTTCCCTGGTTTTAGTTCATCATTTCCCTTCATCCAGAACTGATGTTCTTTCACCAATGCATTTAAAAATTCGGCATAAACCTGCTCGCCTTCAATATCGGCCAGAATATCGACCATGAGAGAAAAGAACGGTGGTTGAGATCTTCCGAGGTAATAAGTACGATTCCCATTCGGAATAAAGCCGAGTTTATCAATAAGGAATGCGAAATTTTCCACCATGTTCCTGATAACGTCATTTTCACCATCTACCTGCAATCCTAACATAGTAAAATAGCTATCCCAGTAATAAACCTCACGAAATCTACCACCCGGCACTATATAATCATTTGGCAAGGGAATAAGAGTTCCCGAAATACTATCATTTGCAGGCCTTTTAAGCACTTCCCATAAACTCTTTATATGCATGCCTATCGGGAGACTGTCGCTTTTGAAATCCAGATCGGCTTCAGGAATACTAAAATGTTGATCCAGAAAGGTTTTCATTCCCGTGTCGGTAGTATCTTCGAGCATATCATATCGTTGCCTGATAAGACCTACACTGTATTTAGGAGTCGCATCAACAAAAGTCTTACTGTCCTCAAAAATAGCCCGGGTTTGTACATCATAGAATAAATTTCCGTAGAGCTCGGCTGGTGGCAGTATATTAATTTCCTGGTCATCATTATCAACAACGGAAATCTCACTGGACTTACAACTGTTGAACATCATCACTAAGCATAGTAGGAATAACTTTAAATATCTTCGGAAGTTCATATAGATGTCTTTAAGATCTATAAATATAAATAAATTGATAACTGAAAAGCGTGGCTACTCAAAGCTTCTTTATATTTTTGATCTATAACTAATGATCATGGAGATACTCAACTGGGATAAAAAATACGCGGAAGAATTTGAAAAAATGAACCTTCACTGGCTGAATGAATTCTTTTATGTGGAACCACATGATGAGGAGGTTTTAGGAAAACAAGAAAAATATATCATTGAGCCAGGTGGAAAGATCTTCTTTGTAAGAAAAGACGAAACTATCGTAGCCTGTGTAGCATTGATGAAAATGGAAGATGATATTTACGAGCTCACAAAAATGGCGGTTAAACCAGCATTTCGAGGTCAGAAGATCGGACACTTTCTAATTAACCATACTATACAGTTTGCTAAAAGCAGTGGCTGGAAAAAATTGATCATTTACTCAAATCGAAAACTGGAAAACGCCATTCATTTATATCGTAAATATGGATTCGAAGAAATTCCTATCGAAGAAAACAATCCCTATGCTCGTGGTGATATTAAAATGTCATTAATCCTTTCATAATTCTTTATTAAACCAAATAGCTAAAGTCATGACCAGCCTTATCTTAGGCTAAAAACTGACTATGAAAAATGTAGCTACTCTAATTGCCGCAGGCTTATTGCTTGTTGGTTGCAAGGATCACGGGAATGAAAAGGGTAAGATGAAAGATACTCTTGCAGAGAACAATGCAGAGATGAGTCAGATGCCTCCTCAGGAAACTATGGATCTCGAGATCGAACCAATTTCCCATGCCACTGCTGTCTTTAAATGGGGAGATAAAATCTTTTACACAGATCCAGTAGGTGGAGCTGAAGCTTTTGAAGGCAAAGACAGACCAGATTTTATTCTGATCACAGACATACATGGAGATCATATGAATGCGGAAACACTAAAGGCGATTAGTCTGGATAGTGTGACTGTAATTGTACCACAGGCCGTAAAAGACAAATTACCAGAAGATCTGAAAGCTGAATATATAGTAATGAATAATGGAGACTCTAAAGAACTTATGGGTTTTAATATTCAGGCAATTCCAATGTACAATTTACCTCAGTCTAAAGATGCTATGCATGTGAAGGGTCGTGGAAATGGATATATTATTGAGATTAATGGGCAGAGACTATATATTTCCGGCGATACTGAAGATATCCCTGAAATGAGAAATCTGAAGAATATCGATGTTGCTTTAGTATCCATGAATCTACCTTATACGATGCCAGTAGATCGCGCTGCAAAAGGTGTCCTGGCCTTCCAACCTAAAAAAGTAATTCCATACCATTACCGTGGTAAGAATGGATTTTCTGATGTTGAAGAATTCAGGAAATTAGTAAACGAAGGAAATTCTGATATTGAAGTGGAGCTAATGAACTGGTACCCGGAAAGATCGAAGTAGATGATATGGAAACAAGAAGTCGCTCTTCAGATTAATACGCTCGAATTTTTGTAAAATTTTTAGTTGGCTAAAACAAATTCAACAATTATTTAATCAAGCTAGAACATTAATCTGGGAAGCGACTTTTAAGTTATTGATTCTCATATTATTAAATATAAGGTTTCCTGTTTATTTAGAACGAGGCTTTTTTAACTCAATTGTCCGCAACCAGTAATTTTTAGAAAACTTTATGATTTAGCGGTTTTAAGATCTGAACTTTTCATTGCAAGCAAATTGATGTTTTAACTCTATAATACTCAATTTTAACTTACGTTACAGAAAATAAATTTTAGGGTACATGAGAAATAGAGCTAGTATTCCGGAAATGGAATTGGTAATCTATAGTATTACTTGAGGTGAAATAAAACTAATAGCGCAAATTATATAGAAACAAAAAACCCGGCCAATGGCCGGGTTTTTTATAATATGAATAAGTTACTAGGAAAGTACTTCCTGAACTTTATCTGCTGCTTCCTGGAATTGTACCGCACTGTAAACTTTAAGTCCACTATTGTCGATAAGTTCCTTAGCGATATCTGCGTTTGTTCCTTGCAATCTTACGATGATTGGCACATTCATAGCGTCTCCCATATTCTTGGAAGCGTCTACAATACCCTGGGCAACACGGTCACATCTTACGATTCCTCCAAAGATATTAACCAGGATTGCTTCTACTTTATCATCTTTTAAGATCAATCTGAAAGCTTCTTCTACTCTCTTAGCATCAGCTGTTCCACCAACATCAAGGAAGTTAGCCGGCTCTCCACCTGCTTGTTTAATAAGGTCCATAGTTGCCATTGCAAGTCCTGCACCGTTTACCATACATCCAACGTTACCGTCAAGATCTACGTAGTTAAGTCCAACTTCTCTTGCTTCAACTTCAGTAGCATTCTCTTCACGAACATCACGCATTTCAGCATAATCCTTGTGACGGAAAAGTGCATTATCATCTAATGTAACCTTAGCATCTACTGCCATGATCTTATCATCACTCGTTTTCAACACAGGGTTGATCTCAAATAGTGAAGAATCAGATTTTTCAAAAGCTTCATATAAAGACATTACGAATTTGGTCATTTCTTTAAATGCCTTTCCGCTTAGTCCAAGATTGAAAGCGATTCTACGTGCCTGGAATCCAAGCAAACCTGTAGAAGGATCAATCTCTTCAGTAAATATAAGGTCTGGAGTTTCTTCAGCAACAGTTTCGATATCCATTCCACCTTCAGTAGAGTACATGATCATGTTACGTCCGGTAGCTCTGTTTAAAAGAACAGACATATAATATTCTTCCGGCTCACTGTCCCCAGGATAGTAAACATCTTCAGCAACTAAAACCTGGTGTACCTTTTTCCCTTCCGCAGAAGTTTGAGGAGTTACAAGATTCATCCCGATGATCTCTCCGGCGATTTCTTCAACTTCCTTCAGGTTTTTGGCAAGTTTTACACCACCACCTTTACCACGTCCACCAGCATGAACCTGTGCTTTGATCACATGCCATCCAGTACCGGTTTGCTCGGTAAGTGCTTTCGCAGCATCTACTGCTTCTTTAGCGTTTTTTGCTACGGTTCCACGTTGAATGCGGACTCCAAAGCTGCTCAAAATTTCTTTTCCTTGATATTCGTGTATATTCATAATCAGCTATTTCTTCTGTATTTATTATGGAAAGCAAAAGTAACAAATACATACTATTGTACCAATCTTTTTTGAGCTTCTTAACGATAGGCTAATAGTCGGAAATTCTTATGCTGCAGGGCTTTCAGAATATCTGCGGAAAAACGAAAAGGTTATCGCAGAAAACTGAAGTAAATCTGGTGAGACTTTCGATTCTCAACTAAATTTGATCTTTTAATTATTTCTCATGAAGAAGGCATTACTGGCGCTGGCAATTGGAGGTTTTGGAATAGGAATGACAGAATTTGTGATCATGGGTATTCTACCTGAGATCGCTAATGCTCTGGATGTTTCCATCCCGGTCGCAGGACATTTTATCTCGGCATATGCTCTTGGAGTAGTCGTTGGCGCTCCCCTGCTTACCATCTTCGGAAATAAATGGCCGCCTCAAAAGACTCTTTTAGGTTTGATGGTATGGTTCACTATATTCAATACCCTTTCAGCTTTTGCAGATTCCTACGAGCTTCTAATGTTTGCTAGGTTTCTATCCGGTCTTCCTCATGGTGCATTCTTCGGAATTGGTGCAGTGGTAGCTGGGAAACTCGCCCGTCCCGGGAAAGAAGCTCAGGCGATCGCGATGATGTTCACCGGGCTTACAGTGGCCAATGTGATCGGGGTTCCTCTGGGGACCTGGCTAGGACAGAACTTCAGCTGGGGAATTGCATTTCTCGCGGTTGGTGTGGTTGGGATTTGTGCAATTCTAAGTATTAAATTCTGGATGCCGGAAGTAAAAATTGCTAATGCCGGCGGAATGAAAGAAGAATTAAGATTACTTCGGAAACCAGAACTCTGGATGGTTATTCTACTAACGACTATTGGAACTGGCGGATTTTTCGCCTGGTATAGCTATATAGCCCCACTTATTACAGACGTTGCCGGTCATTCTGAAGGTGTTGTAAGTTATGCGATGATCCTTGCCGGTTTAGGAATGGTCGCCGGAAACTTTCTGGGTGCGAAACTGGCTGAGATGTTCAGTCCGATCAATGCAGTTATTATAGCCCTGATCCTGATGGTAACCGCGCTTCTAGTGAATACTTTTGTTGCTTATGATCAAATTGGAGTGCTCATTACTACGTTCATTATTCCTGTGATCGCATTTTGTATCGCCACACCCATCCAAATGGCCGTTATCAATACTGCTAAAGGTTCTGAGATGTTGGGTTCTTCGCTTAATCAAAGTGCATTTAATATGGGAAATGCCAGTGGAGCCTATCTTGCCGGTCTACCTATCGCTTACGGGTACGGCATTGTATCTGCTCAATACGTTGGAGCTGCCATGGCTGGAATTGGAATCTTCATAGGGATTGGTGTCATTTATATGCGCAAAAAACAGGCATCACTTCAAAGTGCTGTATAGGAATACGCATATTTAACAAAAGGTATAAATTGGTTATATTTAAATTTGATCTAGGGTAACTTTTACAAAACACAGTAGTTTTACGCCAAATTAGGATTAGAAATGACACATAAGGATCTACTTTCTGTAGCAAATGATTTTGGCAGCCCGGTTTACGTCTATGATGCTGAAAAAATTACTTCTCAATATCAAAGATTAACCAATGCATTTA
>NZ_CAJWRQ010000098.1 GCF_913046405.1 uncultured Christiangramia sp. | reverse complement strand
TTGTTTGCGTTAGGGATTGCAGCGGCATACTTTTAACATCAGGCTGAGCTTGTCGAAGCTTCGTGTTAAAAGATAAAGCGGAAAGCCCGGCCCGAAGGGCAACGCCCAAACCAGAAAAATCATTGAACTATTCAAAAATCAATCTGCCTTCGAAGTGTTCGGTCACATTAACTTCTGGCGGTCGATTTACAGAAATAATATCGCCATAACTAAAAAGATCGGCTTTTAATGATTGCTGCGGATTAACGATCAACTTATTCGTCCCACGATGTAGTAGGTCGTAATGCTGTACGACAAGGTCTCTTGCTTCCAGCCTGGAATCTCCTGCTGCAAAGAAGCCGTCAAAATTTTCTACGCTTCCGGAAAGGAAGAAATGGGAATAGTTATCGCTGGTAATCCGGAAGTTCTTTACTTCAAGATCCAGTTTGAAATCACCGTTGGTATAAACCTCAATGTCTTTATCCTGATTTTCGGAAACCAGCCAAAGCTCATCCAAGCGCAGAGTTCCTACACTTTCTATCATCAAATTTCCTGCATGTCTCAGGTAAGTAAGATCGGGAACAGTGACATAAACTTTGGTGATATTAAAATCGCGCACAAAATTACAATCGTTCTCATTTCGTAAAATTAACTGACCATCAATCACTTTAGCCGAAACCTCATTTCGAAGATTTTCACCGGTTTCCACAACCACTTTTTGCGATTCTCCCTGCTCAATAAACAATTTAATCTTGTCATAAACCAGGATCTCGTCAAAGCTTTCAAGCACTATTTCTTCAGAAGTGATCGCGCCAGCTTTCTGAAAACAGTCATTGGCATCTTCAGAATCACAACTCCAGAGTACTATTCCGAAGAATAAAAATATCAGTTTTTTCATAATCTGTAACCTATCGAAAATTCTACTGCTTCCGCATTTGCACCATGGGATCTAACTGTGACCGAAGCCCACCAGTCTTTAGAAAAATCACGTTGCAAACCCATTCGGTTATAAACTCTATCTACATAATCATCATAGGGATAGTAAGCATAATACCCAAGATGGGTGATCAGGGACATTTTATTAAAAGTGAGTTTGTGACCCAAAAATAATCCCACTCGCTTAGCATCCTCATCGCCTGAAGTACCTTTCTGCGGAAATGCTATAGACTGATACCTGATAAATTCTTCCAAAGATCTTGAAAAGAAAAGCTCTGCTCCTCCATGTAGCGTACTTTTATGATTCAGGACTTTATCTGCATACGCTGAAACCGTTAAAAATGGCAGCCTTGGAGAACCAATCACCCCTGAAGTGTTCACACCACTTCGAACAGCGAAATTATAATGAAAAGGTTCGGTATATTTTTCCTCCTCTCCTCTTGGAATATAGTCAGGATGTTCCTTATGATCCAGCAGGTAATTAAGCCCTACGTTAAATGTGAAGGTATTGGTACTATGATTTGGAGAACCCATATCTGCATTCGAATAATGAATTATGGTAACTCCGGCATTCAGTCCCAGTCCACCCACGATCTTTTCCTTATGAATATTCCCCATTAAATATGTAGAACTTAAAAAGCGGGTGCCGTAAGCATTATTCTGATAATTGTTATCAGGATCGTAAGGATTGGTGGTGTATGCAATCCCCTGACCAATTCTAAACATCAGCAATCGCTGCAGGAAATAGAAACTAAAATGACCGTAAACAGAATAATTCTCACCGAGATACTGATTTTTCATATTCTGATAGATAAAAGAATATCCAAAATCAGGATAATTGTACCTGCTTTCCCATTTTTCGAGTCCGTAGGTTTTCCGGTTCACGCTCAGTAAAAAACCTTCCTGATGTTCATCGATCAAATGTGCAATATCCGGGTTATGTTCGAGGATACTCCCATAAAAATAACTGCCATCGAAAGAATAATATTTTTCAGGTTTTTCTTCCTGTGCCTGTATGTACAAGCTGAAAAACATGAGGAGAGCGGGGAGAATTCTTTTCATACGGAGACAAATCTAACATATTTACGAATATTATTCCGTTAGAGTTTGAACTTAGAAAACCGCTTCAGCAATCTGCCTGATATTGGTACTTTTCCCCATGGAATAATAGTGTAAAACAGGCGCTCCACCTTTGATCAATTCTTTGCTTTGCTGGATGCACCATTCTACACCAACCTGCCGGACCTCTTGATTATTTTCACATTTTTCAACTTCGTGAATCAGGGCTTCCGGAAGATCCACATGAAATCTATGCGGCAGTAAACTTAATTGTTTTTTAGTCGCCAATGGCTTCAATCCCGGAATAATAGGCACGTTAATCCCCTGATCGCGGCATTTTTCAACAAATTCGAAATAGCACTGATTATTAAAAAACATCTGGGTCACCACATATTCTGCACCAGCATCTACCTTTTGTTTTAATCGCCGAACATCAGAATCTATACTTGGAGCCTCCATATGTTTTTCCGGATAACCAGCAACGCCTATACAAAAATCTGTGTTATGTCCTTTTTCAATGACCTCATCCAGATATTTACCTTCGTTCATATCCCTAATCTGTTCCACCAGTTCACTGGCAAATTGATGTCCGTTTGCTTCCGGCTTAAAATAAGTTTCGCTTTTTACTGCATCTCCCCGAAGTGCCACTACGTTCTTGATCCCAAGAAAATCCAGATCGATCAAAAAATTTTCGGTGTCTTCCTTTGAAAAACCTCCACAAAGAATATGAGGTACCGCATCCACTCCATATTTGCTTTGGATAGCCGCACAGATCCCAACAGTTCCGGGCCGTTTTCTAACAATCTTTTTCTCCAGGAGTCCGTTTTCACGTTCAGAATACACATACTCCTCACGATGATAAGTCACGTCTATAAATGGCGGATTAAATTCCATCAAAGGATCGATATTTTCGTAAATAGAATTGATATTAAATCCTTTTAAAGGCGGAAGGATCTCAAAGGAGAATACTGTTTCTCCTATTGCTTTCTCCAGATGTTCGGTAATCTTCATGATTTTGGTAATAATGTTAATTTGTGCGTTGCCCTTCGGGCCGGGCTTTTCGCTGTATCTTTTAGCTCGATGCTTCGACAGGCTCAGCCTCGCACTAAAAGGATGCCGCTGCAATCCCTAACGCAGATTTTCACTCACACTTTTTTTCATTCTGAACCTGTTTCAGAATCTTCAGAGAAGCCGAAATCTATAATTCAAGGAGTTGAATAACTTCAGCTTCTCTGATATCTTTTATGAATTCTCTAATTTCCTGTTGGTCTAAATACTCAGTACTAGTCCGCTATATTCGGATTTAACCATTTTTCAGCTTTGCGATAATCAATTCCTTTTCTTTCAGCATAATCCTTAACCTGGTCATCTTTGATTTTTCCCAGTCCAAAATATTTAGCTTCAGGGTTGGCGAAATAATAACCACTTACACTGGCCGCGGGCCACATCGCCAGGCTTTCGGTAAGCTCTACGCCAATTTTTTCCTTTACTTTAAGAACCTCCCAGATCGTTAGTTTTTCCAGATGATCGGGGCATGCAGGATAACCAGGTGCTGGCCGGATACCTTTATAATTTTCTTTGATCAGGTCTTCATTACTCAGATTTTCATCGGAAGCATAACCCCAATCTTCAGTTCTAATTTGTTTATGCAGGTATTCTGCAAAGGCTTCCGCAAGTCGGTCGGCCAGAGCTTTGATCATGATCGAATTATAATCATCATGCTCTTTTTCAAATTGTACGGCTAATTCATGGGTTCCAAAACCGGTACTCACACAAAAACATCCAATATGATCCTGAATTCCCGAATCTTTCGGCGCTATAAAATCGGCCAGGGCGAAATTTGGCTGATCTCCATGCTTCTTCAATTGCTGACGAAGTGTTCTAAAAATCGCAGTTTTATGTTCTGAATCTTCAGAGTAGCTCACTTCAATATCATCCTCATTCACTGAATTAGCTTCAAAAAGACCAAAAATCGCTTTTGCTTTCAGTAGATTTTCAGATAAAATACGCTGCAGTAAAACCTGCGCATCATCAAATAAATTTTGCGCCTGTTCCCCAACCTTTTCATCTTTCAGAATATCAGGATAGCGACCATGCAGATCCCAGCTTCTAAAAAACGGACTCCAGTCTATATAATCCACCAGTTCTTTCAGGTCAAAATCTTCAATGATCTGTATTCCCGGTTTATTCGGCTTAAAGATTTCGGTTTTGTCCCAGTCGATCTGGAATTTATTTTTTCTGGCTTCTTCAATGTTCAGAAAAGACTTGACCTTACTTCTCTTGCTAAAATTCTTCCTGAAAACTTCATACTGGTCTTTCAGTTCTAACTTATATTTTTCCCGGGAACTTTCTTTTAAAAGATCTCCGACCACGGTAACGGCACGGGAAGCGTCATTGACGTGCGCTACTGCATGTTTGTATTGTGGATCAATCTTCACCGCCGTATGTGCTTTTGAAGTGGTCGCACCACCAATCAATAACGGAACAGAAAACTCCTGCCGCTCCATCTCCTTTGCCAGAAAAACCATTTCATCCAGCGACGGAGTAATGAGTCCGCTAAGACCAATCACATCTACATTCTCTTTTTTGGCCGTTTCGATTATCTTTTCCGGAGGCACCATCACACCAAGATCTATGATCTCATAATTGTTGCAACCTAAAACAACCGCCACGATATTCTTACCAATATCATGTACATCGCCTTTCACCGTAGCCATTAAAACCTTTCCAGCCGATTGTCTTTTATTCGATTTATCGGCTTCGATATAAGGAAGCAGATGTGCGACTGCTTTTTTCATCACCCTTGCCGATTTCACCACCTGCGGAAGGAACATTTTTCCACTTCCAAAGAGATCACCAACCACATTCATCCCGATCATCAAAGGACCTTCGATCACATCCAGAGGTTTTTCTGCTTCAATACGGGCCTGTTCAATATCTTCTAAAATATAGGCGTCCAGACCTTTTACGAGCGCATGCGTAATTCTTTCCTGCAAAGGTTTTTCACGCCAGGACAGATCTACTTTATTTTCCTTTTTTCGTCCAACGACATTTTCAGCAAAATCCAGTAAACGCTCGGTAGCATCTTCCCGACGATCCAAAATCACATCTTCCACATGCTCCAGCAGATCTTTCGGAATCTCATCGTAGACTTCCAACATTGAAGGGTTCACGATCCCAATATTCATTCCGGCTTTGATCGCATGATATAGGAATACCGAATGCATCGCTTCGCGAACCGGGGTATTCCCGCGGAAAGAAAAAGAAACATTACTAACTCCACCACTCACACTGCAATGCGGTAAATTTTCCTTTACCCAGTGCGTACCTTCGATAAAATCGATGGCATTTCTTTTATGCTCATCCATTCCCGTTCCCACCGGGAAAATATTGAGATCAAAAATGATGTCTTCGGGTGAAAATTTTACTTTGTTCACCAGAATATCATAAGACCGCTTCGCTATTTCGATTCGGCGTTCATAATTATCTGCCTGTCCGGTTTCATCAAAAGCCATTACGATCACGGCGGCACCATAACGTTTTATCTTTTTGGCATTTTCTATAAACTCCTGTTCTCCCTCTTTAAGGCTAATGGAATTCACCACGCATTTGCCCTGCACCACCTGAAGTCCGGCTTCAATAATTTCCCATTTTGAGCTGTCTATCATTATAGGAACACGAGAAATATCCGGCTCAGCCACCAACAGATTCAGGAATTTGACCATGGCTTCTTTGCCATCGATCAGTCCGTCATCCATATTTACATCGATGATCTGGGCGCCATTATCCACCTGTTCGCGAGCGACATCCAATGCTTCATCAAACTTTTCTTCCTTGATGAGCCGAAGGAATTTTTTAGATCCGGCGACGTTGGTTCTTTCACCAACATTGATGAAATTACTATCCGGCGTGATCACCAGAGGTTCAAGTCCGGAAAGTTTTAAAGGTCTTATTTCTGACATATTAAGCGCTTTCAGATTGAAGTTGTGGTAAAACTCGCGGTTTGTAATTCGAAGCAATTTCAGCAATTGCTTTAATGTGTTTTGGAGTTGTACCGCAGCATCCACCAAGAATATTCACCAAACCTTTTTCCAGATATTCTTTGATCTGCGAGGCCATTTCCTGTGCATCCTGATCGTATTCTCCAAACGCATTTGGCAGTCCGGCATTGGGATAGGCTGAAACACCAGAATTCGCATATCTATTCAAAACTTCCAGATGCGGAGTCAATTGTTTTGCTCCCAAAGCACAATTAAAACCAACGCTTAATAAAGGAATATGTGAAACCGAAATAAGGAAAGCTTCGGCTGTCTGACCGGATAATGTCCTTCCGGAAGCATCGGTTATCGTACCGCTTACCATAATTGGAATATCAACATTCAATTCCTCTTTTAATTCTTCGATCGCAAAAAGAGCAGCTTTCGCATTCAACGTGTCAAAAACGGTTTCTACGAGAAGAACATCTGCTCCTCCTTCAATAAGCGCTTGCGCCTGTTGCTTGTATGCTTTTCGAAGTTGATCGAAAGAAATGGCGCGATAGCCGGGATCGTTTACATCTGGACTCATACTCGCCGTTTTATTGGTAGGACCAATTGCTCCCGCTACAAATCTTGGTTTTGAGGGATCTTCAGCTGTCACTTGTTCTGCCACACCTTTGGCGATCCTGGCCGATTCCAAATTAAGCTCGTAAACGAAGTCTTCCATTTGATAATCGCCCATGGCGATGGTAGTTCCGGAGAAAGTATTGGTTTCTACAATATCGGCTCCGGCATCAAAATATTTTCGATGGATAGTGGCAATAGCTTCAGGTTGAGTAAGGGAAAGCAAATCATTATTTCCTTTTAAAGAAACGGGCCAGTCGGCAAAACGTTTTCCGCGGAAATCCTCTTCAGAAAATTTATATTCCTGAAGCATGGTACCCATGGCACCGTCTAGTATTAATATTTTTTGAGAGAGTAACTCTTCTAATTTCGACATGATTATTCAAATAATACGATATCAAAAAAAGAAGACTGGAAAGAATTCTGATTGTTATCTATCCGAGACTGAACTCAGTAGAATGTAGCACCTTCTCCAAAGGAGGGTTGCTAAGGTTTCACAGGGTCTAATCCCTCAACCTTTCTTGATAACGATTGTTAGTAAACAATGAACTTAGGGGACAAATATAGGGTTCAGCCTCTAAAAACCAAGGCTTTTGGCAAAAAATTAATCTGATAATTAAGAAGAGAAATTTCCGCTTTGCTGAACCTTCAGTAAATTATCTTCACTTAATTCCTTCAGAAATGATTTAAATTCTTCTTTCATTTCCTTGTTGGAAAGAGTAATTTCAAGATCTCTCTTTTCTCCAGAACTATGGGTAAAATATATATGGTTCCTATTTCCGTAGATCGTGTATTTCCAGAAACTGGCATATCCTACATAGTCAAAACCAAGATCCTGTAATTCTGTGATCTTATATGTTTTTGATTCGTTCTCTTTTTCAATAATGATCTCATCGCGAGTGATCTTTAATAAGCCTAAAGTCCTTGGTTTTAAAAAACTTTGCCCTAGTGCGATAACCATGCAGATAACATAAACCACATGTGCGGAATGTAACAGCCAGGGATTTTCCGGTTTCCAGACATACGCGATCACACCGCTACCCAGCAATAATAGGGCTACCAGAATACGGACATTCCAGGAGGGATCCCAGGTTTTTACAATTTTCGTTTCCAACGAATTCACTAAAGGATTTTTTCAGAATTAAGGCTTACACTATAAGATATCTCCGCAGCTTTTTCCAGCATTTTCGAAACTGAACAATATTTATCCATCGATAGTTTTACTGCTCTCTCCACTTTTGCTGCTGGAACGTCACCCTTCAGAATAAAATCAAGATGAATCTTTTTGAAAACATTAGGAATAGCGCCATCTTCACGATAACCATCCACCTCAACCTGAAGATCATCCAGCTCGTGATTTTGCTTTCTCAGGATCATCACAATATCTATACTGCTACAACCCGCAATTCCCCTAAGCAGCAGATCCATGGGACTCGCCCCTTTTGGCTCCTCATCAGATTTGTTATCCAGCAATACTATATTCCCGCGCTCATTTACCGTCTCGAAAAGGTAATTCTCGTTGATTCTCTTTAAGCTGATCTTCATTTTTAAAATTTTCAATAAATATAGGAATTCTCACACTTCTGAAGAGTAACCTTAGTTACTAAGATCTTCTAAACACTAATACTTTTAACCACTTCTCGTTTCGCTACTTTTTTAGTTCCGTCAAATCCTTCCACACCTCCAACAGTAGTGTACTTTAAAACATATTTCTTATCCGGATAAATTCGTTGATAAGCACTCTGACACATGATCGCCGCCTCATGAAAGCCAGACAAAATCAATTTTAGTTTTCCTTTATAGGTATTTACGTCGCCAATGGCATAAACCCCGGGGATATTGGTTTGATAATCATAAGAATTATCAACCTTGATGGCATTCTTTTCAATTTCCAGTCCCCAGCCTCCAATTGGCCCTAATTTTGGCGATAATCCAAAAAGCGGAATAAAATCATCAACACTTCTGAATTCCTCTCCGCGTGCCTTGTCTTTATGGCGAATCACAACCTGTTCCAGCTGATCTTCACCCTTTAAACCAACAACCTCGGCATTGGTGATCATTTCAATTTTTCCAAGTTTAGCCAATTCTGAAACCCTTTCTACAGAATCCAGCGCACCACGAAATTCCTCTCTTCTGTGTACCAGGGCAACTTCTGAAGCAACATCTGCTAGGTAAATAGCCCAGTCTAAAGCAGAGTCACCGCCACCGGCAATTACTACTTTTCGATCGCGATATACTTCAGGATCCTTAATGAAATAAGATACTCCCTTATCTTCAAAATCTGCCATGTTGGGAATTGGAGGTTTCCGTGGCTCGAAAGAACCAAGTCCGCCAGCAATTGCAACAACGGGTGCATGATGTTGAGTTCCCTTATTCGTGGTTACAATGAAAGTCCCGTCATCCAGTTTTTCCAGAGTTTCTGCTCGCTCGCCAAGTGTAAAACCTGGCTTAAAAGGTTTTATTTGCTCCATTAAATTTTGAACCAGATCACCCGCAAGGATCTCTGGAAACGCCGGAATATCGTAAATAGGTTTTTTAGGATAGATCTCAGAACACTGTCCGCCTGGTTGAGGCAGGGCATCAATAAGATGTGTTTTTAGTTTTAGAAGTCCCGCTTCGAATACGGTGAACAATCCTGTGGGTCCTGCTCCAATGATCAGGATATCTGTTTTAATCATTTTTCTCCTTTTTATATATTAAAGACTCAGTAATACTATTCATTTGTTCCACTTTGGCTTCGAAATCACCTTTAATGGATTTTCGATATTCATTCAAATTCTCCACCATTTCGTTCACATTTTCGGGAATCACTTCTTCAAAAAACTGTCGTAAACGCTTTGCGGTAGTTGGTGATTTGCCATTTGTGGAAATGGCGATTTTTACATGCCCTTTATTTACGATCCCGCCCATATAGAAATCGCATAGCTCTGGTGTATCTGCGATATTCGCCAGTAAAAATCTCTTTTTTGCATCTTTATACACCCTTTTATTAAGTTTTGCATCGTTTGTTGCAGCGATCACAAAATGTCGCTTCTTGAGATATTTTCGTTTATACCTTCCCTTCGTCAATTTAGCTCCGTGTTTTCTGGCAAGCGCTTCAGTTTCGGGAAGAAACCATTTTGCGACCACCTCGACCTTCGCATGAGGACTGGATTTGAAAAGGAAATGAAGCTTTTCATGACCTACATTGCCACCTCCAACAATCAGGATATTTAGCTGATTTACTTTTAAAAAAACCGGGTATAGTTCGTTTCTTTCTTCCATTCTAAGCAGCTCCAATATTTACAAATTCCTTTTGCTTCGGAAGACTTTTCACGTTTTGAAAAACAGTCTGTAAAGCATTCGCTTCCTTCACGACCTCACCAATCACGATGATCGCCGGTGCTCCCAGATTTTTTTCTGAAACTATCTTCTCAATAGTTTTTATCGTTCCAAATCCGGAATTTTCATTTATAGTAGTGCCATTCTGAATAATTCCTACAGGCACATCCTGCTTTCCAAAAGCACTGAAGATCTCTACTATCTCCTTCAATTTCCCCATTCCCATGAGGATTACTACGGTTGCCGTAGATTGTGCTGCCAATTGCACGTCATTAGATAATGTCTTCTGGGAAGTGGTTCCTGTTATTACCCAGAAACTTTCAGAAGTGCCTCTCTGTGTCAGCGGAATTCCAACATTCGCCGGTACCGCTATAGAAGAAGTAATTCCAGAAACAACCTCAGTTTCCAGTCCGTGCTTTCGCGCATAGTTGATCTCCTCAGACCCTCTTCCGAAGATGAATGGATCTCCTCCTTTAAGTCTTACCACATGACCTTTTTCTGCAGCATATTTCACAATTAGTTCATTGATCTCATCCTGAGAAAATCGGTGCTTATCCTTTCGTTTCCCTACGAAAATATGTTTCGCCTGGGGTGCATATTCCAATAGGACTCTATTAATAAGTGCATCGTAGCCTTCATCCATCGCCCCACCGATTCTCACACCCTCAACCTCATCACCATACATTCCAATTCTTCTATATGTATCCAGTAAAACACTCTCAAATTTTATTCCCAATTCCCTGGTTTGCTGATAAGCCTCGTTCTTTAGGTTTTTCAAAGCCTCAATGGTCGGTGACTGATTTGCTTTATTAAACAATTTATCCCACCTATTAGAAACCCAGCCTCCGCCCTTTTGCAGACCAAAACCAAATCAGTTCATTAGCTGATAATATTGGTATTAAACTTTGTGATGCTTCAGTTAGTAATTTTTCAGATAATGAAATATTTGTCGAAATCAATGAAAACATTAGAGGAGAAGATATATTTATTATTCAATCTACCTCACCTCCAACAAATGATCATCTTATAGAATTGTTAATTGCAATTGATGCTGCCAGGCGTGCGTCTGCAAAACGTATTACTGTTGTAATGCCTTATTTTGGTTACGCAAGGCAGGATAGAAAAGACGAAGGTAGAACTGCAATATCAGCAAAATTAATTGCCAATCTAATTACAACAGCAGGAGCTGAAAGAGTTTTAACAGTTGACTTGCACGCAGGGCAGATTCAAGGATTCTTTGACATACC
>NZ_CAJWRQ010000097.1 GCF_913046405.1 uncultured Christiangramia sp. | reverse complement strand
CTGACCCCTTGGGTGTAAACCAAGTGCTCTGAACCAACTGAGCTACGCGCCCTTGTGTGATTGCGGATGCAAATATAGACTACATTTTCATTTACACAAAACAATTTTAAAGAAATTACAAAAGAAAAACTGTGATAGAGCACTCCTGAATTGGAACTTATTAATTATGAACTAGTTGTAACCTATTTCATTAGAGATGGAACATTTCTGTAAACATAGTCCCCATGTTTTCCCGTGAACAGCTTAGTCATTTCTTCCATAAACTCTGATCTTTCATCTTCGTCTGCCCAATGAGAATTAACAAGACCTTGTTCCTCTTCAAAGAATTCTTCAATATCACCGAGTTTATCGAATACAAATACTTCGTTCATTTCACGAGCATTTGATCCCCAGAGATGCCTGTGAGTATAGTAACCTTTTAATTTCTTACTCTTTTTAGTGATATTTTCGTAATACTGCTTGAAGTTCTCAGGTGTTCCTTCTCCATTCATACTTAGATCTGCAGTCCTTACATAATAAATCTTCGGGTTTTCTTTATCTACAGTTTCTGGTATTGAAAATTGCATGGATTGATAGATCTCATCCCGATGTTCTGCAGAATAATAAGATTGCTGCTTTTCAAAAAATTTCTTTCTGGATTCATCATCCTTCCAGCCTTCAGCAATGAGTTCCTCAGTTCTGCTGTTCGCCTCCTCTATATCGTTCCAGGTTCTGTACACATTCACCAGAACAACTTCAGAATTATCTGGAGTGAAATAGTGCGTAAAAACGCCAGAACTAAGAATAAGGTCATTTTTACTGGCAACCTTTTCGAAATACTCCTTTTCAGTATCTAACCATCCCGAGAAATCTGTGTCAGGATCGTCGCTCCAGTGAGTTGTGGTCATCGCAATGTAAACCGGTTCGTACTGCTCGGTCTCTTCAGTTTCCTGCGTGTATACTGCAAGCTGAAAGCCCAGGAATAACAGAATGCTTAATTGAATAGTGCTTTTCATTTTTTCGAGTTTTAGTTATTAAAACACAGCAAAATGGTTAGCCCAATGTAGGATTGGAGTTATAATAGCCTGTAGGATATTTCAGAAGTAGGGCAGCGCTCTATTACAAAGTCTTCTAAAGAAACAAATAAATGTTAACTAACACATTATCATTAGTCTATAGAACTTCAGCAACTGTAAAATTACTGCCTCCAATAAAAATTAGATCTTCCGTATTAGCTCCTTTCCGCGCGGTAATATATGCTTCGGAAATAGAAGAATAAACATTTCCATTCAAACCAAATTTGAGACTTTCTTTCTGCAGAAATTCAGCAGGCATTCCACGAGGTACATCTGGCTTTGCAAAGTAAAAGTCGGCGTCTTTGGGGAATAATGGTAAAATTGAGTTCAAATCCTTATCGTTAACGACTCCCAAAACTATATGTAATCTGGTGAAGTTTTCTTTCAGAAGTTGCTGCAATACCAGCTTAAGCCCTTCAGCGTTGTGGGCGGTATCACAAATGATCTTAGGTTCATTTCCCAAAATCTCCCATCTTCCTCTTAAACCCGTATTGCTCTGTACTTTATTTAAACCATGAATAATAGCTTCAGAAGTAATCTTCCAGCCACCTTTGCGTAACATCTCAATACTTGCCAGAACTGTCTTTTTATTATACTCCTGATAAGTTCCTATAAGATCGGAATCAACTTCAGCCAGCTCAAATTCATCAGCAAAAAACAGAGGAGAATCCACTTCAGCAGCTTTTGCAGTAAAAACAGGCATGGTTTGATCATGTCTCTCACCAATTACAACCGGAACAGAATTCTTAATAATACCAGCTTTTTCTGTAGCAATTGCAGGCATATCTGTTCCCAGAAATGCAGTATGATCCAGACCAATATTGGTTATTACAGATAATTGAGGAGTGATAATATTCGTTGAATCTAAACGTCCTCCAAGCCCGGTCTCAATGATCGCAATGTCAACTTCGCTTTTTGCAAAATAGTCAAAAGCCATTCCCACAGTCATTTCAAAAAAACTAAGTCGGTTGGTTTCCAGAAAATTTTGATTCACTTCAATAAAACCAACAACTTCTTCTTCTGAAATCACCACACCATTAATTCTTATTCGTTCTCGAAAATCCTTTAAGTGAGGCGAAGTGTAAAGCCCAGTTTTATACCCCGCTTCCTGAAATATCGAAGCAAGCATGTGACTCACCGAGCCTTTACCATTTGTACCGGCTACATGAATACTTCGGAATTTATTTTCGGGATGAGCCAGGTGTTCTGTAAGTTTAAGGGTATTGGAAAGATCCTTCTTAAACGCACTTTTTCCTACCCGCTGATACATGGGTAATTGCTGAAACATCCACTCCAGGGTTTCCTGATAGGATTTCAATTATTCGGTAAGTTTAAAGTTATAAATTATGGTTCCAACCTGTTTGGAAGGTGCATTGGAATCACTGTTGAATCTGGTTGCTAATGCTGCTCTTTGCGCGGGGCCTGTTAAACAGGCTGCACTATTGGTAGTGCCTTTCATTCCGGGCTGAGCGCTTACTACGCGACCGGTTTGATCTACCACGATTTTCACTACCACGATCCCAGACTCATTACAATCCTGAACAAATTTCTCTTTGTTCAATGCTTTTCTTCCTCCAAGCCTGTAATTTCCATCACCATCCAGTCCTGATCCCTGACCATAATAAGAACTGGCATTTGGATCACCATCTGGACTACCTTTATCTCCAGCCTGGTTGTCGTTTCCTTCACCACCGGTAGCAGTTCCAGATCTTTCAGGTCCGTTTAAGATACTGCTTAAGGCATCATTAGTAGATTTATCTGGCTTTGGCTCAGGTTTCTTAACTGGCTTCGGCTCTTCCTTCGGAGGTTCCGGCTGTTTTGTTTTTACAGGCGTAGGTTGTTTTTTCTTTTTCTCGATCACCGGAGCTTCTTCAATTTCCTGGGTTACAACTTCCTTTTCGATCACAGGTTCAGACTGCACCGGTTGAGCTGCTGCCTGTTTTGGAGCAGACTTTACCGGTTCAGTAGGTTGCTTGTCGCCAGAACCCACTTCCGAAGTACCAAAATTTATCGCGATCCCGTTTTCAGGCGGTGGATCCAAATAAGTCATTCCGAAGAAAATCAACAAAAGAATAAGCAGCACATGTAACACTACAGTGATGGTAAAAGACTTCTTCTCATGTTTAGTTTCCAGCATCGACATTCTCTATTCGGGTTTTACTGCTAATACGATCTTATAGCTATTACGATTGGCAATATCCATAACGTTCACAGCTTTCTCAATTGGCACTCCTTCTTCAGCCCGCAGAATGATCGTTGGGTTCTCTTCTCCGGCAAGTTTCGTCTTCAGTGTAGATTCAAGCGCGCTACTACTTACACGTTCGCTATTAATATAGAACTGCAGATCTTTCGTGATACTAACGGAAAGTGTTTGCTGACTGGTAGTCTTACCCTTTGCCTTTGGCAAAATAAGATCCAGCGCTTCCGGAGTGATCACAGGTGAAGTCAGCATAAAAAATATGAGTAGTAGAAAAACCACATCGGTCATCGAACTCATACTAAATTCCGGACTTACTTTATTTCTACCTCTTAAATTCATATTAAGCCGGTTCGTTTAACAGGTCAAGAAAATCTACTGCAGTTGCTTCCATCTGGTGCACTACTTTATCTGTTTTCACAACGAGGTGATTGTATCCAATATAGGCTATAATACCAACTATAAGACCAGCTACCGTTGTTGTCATTGCAGTATAAATACCTTCTGCAAGTGCTCCCATTTGAGCCTGTCCACTACTTGTTGCCAGTTCATGGAAAGCAAGCACCATACCAATAACGGTTCCAAGGAAACCGATCATAGGTGCAGCTCCGGCAACAGTTGCCAAAATACTAACGTTTTTTTCAAGCTTGTAAACTTCCAGTCTTCCTGCGTTCTCAATAGCGGTATTGATATCCTCCAACGGACTCCCAATTCTAGAAATACCTTTTTCAGTTAATCTCGCCACTGGAGAATCACTTTGAGCGCAACGAATCTTTGCAGATTCTATGTTGCCACTTTGAACACTATCTTTGATCTGGAGCATGAAATTCTTATCCACTCTACTAGCCGCTTTGATCGCAAATAATCTTTCAAAATAGATGTAGACTGCCGCAAATAATAAAACAAATAGAATGATAATGATGATTTGGCCACCAAGACCTCCGCTAAACATCAAATCAAATAAGGAAAGAGTTTTCTCCTCTACGACTGGTTCTGCTACCTGAGCAGCATCTACCACCTCGTCCTGCTGTAAAAAATTAAGCATATGTATAATTGGGTTTTGTAATGTAACGTGCTATCGCGCTTTAAATTGTAAATCAAATTTAAATAAAGAAAAGCCCGCTTTCACGGGCTTTTTCAAATTATTTGCACAAACTTTTAAACAAGCTGTTTCAGAGCAACTTCAAAGGCAGTTCTACTGATATTCGTCTTGCTGCTATTGTTATTAAATGTATTCTGAATGGCATTTTTGATCGTCATGGAAGTATCATTGAAGATAGCCTCATCGGTCATTTGCACTCTTCTTTCCATAAAGTAGGCGAAAACTCGGGCCATCCCGCAATTGGAGATAAAATCTGGAATAAGACTTACTCGCTCATCGGTATATTCCATAATAGGACCAAAAAAGATCTCTTTATCTGCAAACGGAACATTCGCTCCACAGGAAATTACTTCCAGTTTGCGATCAATCAGGTTAGTGATCTGTTCTTTGGAGATTAATCTCGAAGCTGCACAGGGAGCAAAAATCTCAGCATCAAGCTTCCACACTTTTTCATTCACTTCTTCAAAAGGAATTACATTGTCGTGACGCAGGGCGTTTCCATCTTTATCAAGAAACATTTGCTGGATCTCTTCAAAACTGAAACCTTCCTCATTTATAAGACCACCTGCTCTATCGATGATCCCCACAATTTTAGCACCCATTTGCGCCAGGTAATAAGCTGCAGCAGAACCTACATTTCCAAATCCCTGTACGATCGCACGTTTACCTTTTATATCGCCGCCATAAATTTCATAGAAATGATGAACAGCTTCTGCAACACCATAACCGGTGATCATATCTGCCACCGTGTATTTTCTACTAATATCTGGAGAGAAGTTAGTATTTTCCAGGACTTTGATCACACCTTGTCTCAATTGTCCAATCCTGTTGATCTTATCTGCTTCCGTAGGTTGAAAATGTCCATTAAAAACCCCTTCCTGTGGATGCCACACACCGCAATCTTCCGTAATTGGAATTACCTCATTGATTTCATCTACATTAAGATCTCCACCGGTACCATAATAACTTTTCAGCAATGGCGATACAGCTTTATACCAGCGTTCTAAAACACCCTTTTTACGAGGATCTGCAGGGTCAAAGTTAATTCCCGATTTTGCACCTCCAATTGGCGGGCCAGAAACCGTAAATTTTACCTCCATGGTCTTTGCCAGGGAAAGCACTTCATTTTGATCCAATCCCACACGCATTCTGGTACCACCACCGGCAGCTCCTCCCCTAAGAGAATTAATCACCGTCCAGCCTTCAGCATCTGTTTCTGAATCCTTCCAGTTAAAAACAATTTCAGGTTCTTTATTCTCGTATACTTTGAGTAATTCTTTCATTTTTGGATTATTTTGAAGCAAATATAAAAAACTAAGCAGGCTCTATTCCGAATTTGATAAAATATTCAGGGTTCATAGATACGTCCAGAAGAATGATCCATTTTTGCGCCGGTTACTGAGGAAAGCACATTAATCTCTCCTCTTAATTTAAGCGCACCCAGAAGTGCAAATATCAACGCTTCTTTAAAATCTATGATTTCTTTCTTCGGAATTACAAATTCACCATCAGAATATGATCTTAATCGTTCAATTAGAAAACTATTAAAGGTACCGCCACCAGTTAGAAGTATTTCTGAAGCTGAAGAAGTTTCTAGACATGCAGCGATCTGGACAGCAATATGCTCAATAAAAGTTCGAAGAATATCTGGAACTTGCAAGGTGTAAGAATCGATCAAAGGCAACACATATTTATCTACCCATTCTATACCAAGTGACTTGGGAGGAGTTTTTTGAAAATACTTGAGTGCATTAAGTTCGTTAAATAGATCAACATTTACTTTTCCAGTTCTGGCCAGGTTGCCATCTTCATCAAAATCTTTCCCAAGGCTACGCATATATTGATTAAGCACCGTGTTTACTGCACAAATATCATAGGCTACTCTTTGCCCCTCTACTTCTTCGGAAATATTGGCAAAACCTCCAAGATTGATACAATATTTATAGTTACTGAATAACATTCGGTCTCCTATTGGAACCAGCGGAGCGCCCTGTCCACCAAGTTCCACATCCTGCACTCGAAAATCGCAAACTACAGGAACGCCGGTTAGACTGGAAATTTTAGGTAAATTTCCTATCTGGAACGTCAAACCCTTGTCTGGCCTGTGTTTTACGGTATGTCCATGACTACAGATAGCATCCAGAAGATCAATCTCGTACTTAGCAATAAACTTTAGAATAACTTCAGAGAGATATTTTGTATAATCCTGGTCCAATTCATTCAATTCAGCTGGCTCGAGACGGGAAGAATTCTTCAGTCTGTTTTGCCATTTTTCAGAATAAGGAATAGTTTCAGAATATATGATCTTGAAATTCGTAGCCTTGCTCAAGTTCAATTCGGTAAAAACGAGATCGACACCATCCAGAGAGGTGCCAGACATAATTCCAAGTAATCTATACTCGTTTTTTTTCATATTCGTAAAAATACTCAATATCAATTGAATTATAGATACCAAAAAGCTATCTTTGCCCTCCAAAAATCAGTTTTTTATAAATTTCTTTTCACATGGATTTTAAACTTACCGAAGAACATATAATGATACGTGATGCCGCCCGTGATTTTGCAAAGCAGGAGCTTTTGCCGGGTGTTATCGAGAGAGATGAGAAGCAGGAATTTCCGAAGGAGCTTATCAAAAAGATGGGTGAACTTGGTTTCCTTGGAATGATGGCGTCACCAGAATATGGCGGGGGTGGAATGGATACCATTTCATATGTACTTGCGATGGAGGAACTTTCGAAGATCGATGCATCAGCTTCAGTGATGGTATCAGTGAATAACTCGCTGGTTTGCTGGGGCCTTGATACCTTCGGTAACGAGGAGCAAAAAAAGAAATATCTTTCTAAGCTTACTACTGGTGAAAAACTGGGTGCATTTTGCCTTTCTGAACCAGAAGCAGGTAGTGATGCAACTTCACAGAGAACAACGGCTATAGATAAAGGTGATCATTACATTCTTAATGGTACCAAAAACTGGATCACCAACGGTAGTTCAGCCGACTATTATCTTGTGATCGCTCAAACAGACAAGGAAAAAAAACATAAAGGGATCAACGCTTTTATCGTTGAAAAAGATTCTGAAGGTTTCGAAATTGGACCTAAAGAACAGAAGTTGGGAATTAGAGGAAGTGATACACATTCTTTAAATTTTAACGATGTAAAGGTTCCTAAAGAGAATAGAATTGGTGAAGATGGCTTCGGATTCAAATTTGCCATGAAAACACTTTCTGGTGGTAGGATTGGAATAGCGGCACAAGCACTTGGAATTGCAGCAGGAGCTTATGAGTTAGCTAAAGATTACTCGAAGCAACGTAAGGCTTTTGGAACAGAAATCTGCAATCACCAGGCGATCGCCTTCAAACTTGCAGATATGCATACTCAAATTGAAGCAGCACGTCACCTAGTTATGAAAGCAGCATGGGACAAGGATCAGGGAGAAAACTATGATCTTTCAGGTGCCATGGCAAAACTTCACGCCTCTAAAACTGCGATGGATGTAACTGTGGAAGCAGTTCAGGTTCATGGAGGAAATGGATATGTAAAGGAATATCACGTAGAAAGATTAATGAGAGACGCAAAGATCACTCAGATCTACGAAGGAACTTCCGAGATTCAGAAAATTGTGATCTCAAGAAGTATTCTTAAGGATTAAGTTCTTCGGAATTTTTATAATGCAAAAGAGCAGCCAACTGGCTGCTCTTTCTATTTTTGGTTGATTAATAATTATCTCCGAGCAGAAACCACATTTTTACTAAACACCTCTCTGTCTGTAGCAACTCTAAGAATATAAACCTGATTTGCTTTCATTCTGAAATCTACAGCTAATTCAGTTCTATCTCCTTTCGTTACTTTTCGATCTTTGTAAGTTCTTAATAACTGACCTTTAAGGTCATAAACCTGTATAGTAACATTTGAAGTATATTCAAAGTCATATTGTACAGTTAATCTTTCTTTGAAAGGAACAGGAGAAGCTTTGAAGCCACTTGTCACCGAAGAAGAATTCTTGGTAGGCTTACCTTTTCCTGGTCTTGTGTCATCTTGCTCTTCGCATCCTTCTGAAGGGGCTGAAGTTGCTTTAGATCCACCAAGTGTACAACCGGCGTTGTTCAACTCATCCAAATAACTACCAGCTGCCCCAGCATTACTGAAATTATCCTGAACATACACTATCAACTCAGCTTCAGTAAGGATTTCGTAGTTCACGTCACCATTACAAATATTTAATAATGCAGCTACAGATTGTCTACCTAGATTGTAGATTCCGCCACCACCCTGGTTCAATACTTCCAGCAAGGTTTTACCCTGTAATTGTGAAGGAGTACTATTTCCAAATACATCAGAATACAAGGTGCAGGTTGAATGACAAGACCATCTGTCTGTATGATTTTTCCAGTAACCTAAAGTACATCCTTGGAAATTCTCACATATTGGTTCTTCCAATCTAATCTCAGTTCTTCCGGAATCACAGCCATTATCGCTTAAACCAAAGATAACATAGTCACCTGGTGGAAGATCAAATCCCGCTAGGGTTTGTTTCTCTTCATACAACACAGTTTCTCCACTAGTAATTCTATAGGTAAAGAATTCTGTATCGATATTAGAATTTACTCCAACTCTTATCACTACATTACCCAAACCAGTATCACAATCGGGTTGAGTTATTGTTAAATCAAGAGGGAAATTAGTTGCAGGTATTTGCTGAATTTCTACTTGTCCAGAATCGCTCACACAACCATCTTCACCATATTTGATTACAAAATCATGAAGCCCTACTGAAAGTGAAATGGCTCCAGCATATAGATCAAAGGATAATCCATCATCAAAACTTATATAAAGATTCTGTGGATCACCAAGGAAGATAAAACTACCATCACCACCAATACAGTCTGCAAGTTGGGTTTGAATTTCTGGAATCACTATTTCATCAGGTTCGGAAATAATAATACCATCAATCGCTAATCCACATTCATTAGCATCTGAAACTACAATACCATATTCCTGAGGAGTCAAACCACTTAGCATCAGTACTCCAAACTCATTAAAATCTCCATGTTCTGAGGTATAAGGAGGTGTTCCTCCAGTCGCTGTGAAAGTAATACTTCCATCATCAAATCCTGGGCAAGACACATCTTCTACCACAATCTGGACATCAAGAATGTCTGGCTCTGTGACCTGAATATCATTCAGATTATAGGTACAACCATTAGCGTCAGTGATCATCACTGAATACGTTCCCGCAGTAAGACCTATGATGTCCTGGGTGGTCGCATTATTACTCCATAAATATGTGTAATCTGGTGTCCCGCCAACAACACTAATGTCAATAGCGCCATCAGAATATCCATAACAACTTACATTGGTTGTAGCGTCCACTTCGGCTTCAAGGGTAGAAGGATCTTCTATTTCTATATTATCGATCGTATCCGTACAACCATTAGCATCGGTCACTGTTACTGAATAGAGTCCCGCAGCCACCCCGGATAAATCCTGAGTAGTCGCATTATTACTCCATAAGTATGTGTAATCTGGTGTTCCACCACTTACAATAATATCAATAGCGCCATCTAATTCTCCATTACAAGTCGCGTTAGTGACTGATGTCACACTAACTACCAATTCGTCTGGCTCACTGATCTGAATATTATCTATCGTATCGGTACAGCCATTAGCATCGGTCACGGTCACTGAATAAGTTCCAGCAGGTATGCCTGAGATATCCTGTGTAGTCGCATTATTACTCCATAAATACGTGTAGTCTGCTGTTCCACCACTCACGCTTATATCAATAGCACCATCAGAATCTCCATTACAAGTTGCATTATTAGAAGAATTGACTATAGCCTCAAGTCCTGTAGGTTCGCCAACATTTCCTTCAATATTATAAGTACATCCGTTGGAATCGGTAATTATACATGTATAGATTCCTGGCGATAATCCCGTGATTTTATTTGTTGTGTCTCCATTAGACCATAAATAAGTATAAGGAGCTTTCCCACCAATTGGGAGTGCTTCAATCTCAGCATCGTTCAATTGATAACAGCTGGAGTCTAGATTCCTTACTCCACCTGAGAGCGGTGTTTCGACATTCAGCTCACCTAGAGTACCACATTTTGGAGCAATATCGAGAACTCCCTTGGAAGTTGTATTCGTAGTTATGTTAGTACAACTATTTTTACTTGACTGGTCCGTAACCTTTGATGCATCAGTCCATGCCATATATAAATTTGTAATTTTTAAACTGGTGCCACAGGTATAATTAATAGGAGGATATGGTAGTTCTGTAATTGTATTCGCCGGCAAACCATCAGTATCGTTACAGCCGGAGATAGTTTCTGTAGAAATTAAATTACCTTCAGCATCTCTAACTTCCAGCGTACCAAAAAAGGCAAATGTAGGCCGGAAAGATCCAGTTTTATTATTAATAGATAAGATCAATGGGAAGCTTTGTTGTGTGCCTTCATCGCAGTCAACACAAGTTGGTGCATCCAACCGCGCCTGTACTACTAGTAAATCTTGCGAAACACAATCTGTTTGGGGCGGTAATGGAGGTGATTGAGCTACGGCTTCAAATATCGAAATCATCAAAACGACAAGCATTAGAATGCTTTTAAGTGTTTTACTTGATAGTGATCTGAAAGAATCCAAGCTTCGTAGAAGACTGAATTGAGTAATTTTTTCCATAATGATTGATTTAATGGTTAGAACCATAACAAACATTAAAAAGTAAAAGTAGACCGGGCAGTCCTCAATGAGAATATAGAGTATGGAGTATCACCTGTGTAGAACAGTTTGTAGTGCATAATTGCACTGGCTCATCGAGGGGTGCAGAAAAGATTTTCA
>NZ_CAJWRQ010000096.1 GCF_913046405.1 uncultured Christiangramia sp. | reverse complement strand
GTATTATTGGGTATTATTTCCCAAACTCGGTAATTAAAGGAATGCTTACAGGTATCGGGATAATCATTATCCTGAAGCAGATCCCTCACTTCTTTGGTTACGATGATGATCCTCAAGGCGACTGGGCATTTTTCCAGGTAGATGGAGAGAATACGTTCTCAGAAATTTTCAATATGGCGAATGGCATTAGCCCGGGAGCAACTTTGATCGCTATCATTGCGATGATCATTCTTGTACTTTGGGAAACTGTATTAAGCGATAAGGGTAAGTTCTTTAAACTTGTACAGGGACCATTAGTTGCAGTGGGAACGGGAATTATTTTCTTCCTGGTTACCAAGGGAAATGAGACATTCGGAATTTCTCAGGAGCACCTTGTAAATGTTCCAGTACCAGATAGTTTTGATTCATTCATTGGTCAGTTTACTGTACCTTCTTTCGAAATGATAGGAACTTTACAGATCTGGATCACCGGTTTTACGATCGCGTTGGTAGCCAGTCTGGAAACCTTATTATGTGTGGAAGCAACAGACAAACTGGATCCGCACAAAAGAACCACTCCTACTAACCGTGAACTGTTCGCACAGGGGACAGGAAACATGCTTTCAGGTATGATTGGTGGATTGCCAATTACACAGGTAATCGTAAGAAGTTCTGCGAACATCCAGTCTGGAGGTCAAACCAAAATGGCAGCAATTCTACATGGTTTTTTACTGTTGATATCTGTTGTAGTAATTCCTAATATTCTTAATTATATTCCACTTTCAGTACTGGCAGCTATTCTATTTCTTGTAGGATACAAACTGGCGAAACCAGCCTTATTTAAGGAAATGTATTTGAAAGGATGGAAGCAGTTCGTACCATTTATTGTAACCATCGTTGGAATCGTATTTGGTGATCTTCTAATTGGAATTGGTCTTGGACTTGCCGTTGGAATCGTGGTAATTCTTATCAAATCCTACCAGAATTCCTACTTCCTTCATATTGAAAATGAAACGAATGAAAACAAGACTGTGAAAATGACTCTTGCTGAAGAGGTTACTTTTATCAATAAAGGAGCGATCATTAAGGAATTGAATAAATTAAAAGAGAATTCTTATCTTATCATGGATGTGCGAAAAAGCAGGTATCTGGATAATGATATTATAGAGATTCTTGACGATTTCAGAGTAAAGGCTGCGGAAAAGAATATAGATATCAAGATTATTTCAGAAAGAGGAACTATTGAGAATCCAGATAGTTACCAGGAATTTTTCGCACAGAAGAAGATCAGCTAATTTAGTAGATCAGTATTAACCTAAACCTAATAATAAGAACGAATGATGATTAAAGATATAATAAATAAAGACAAACAAACAAATTTAAGTCCTGAAGCAGTGCTGAAGGATCTAATGGAAGGAAACGAGCGTTTTTCGAGTGCTAAGATGCATCAGAGAGACTACGCTTCTCAGGTGGAACAGACCAAAGGAGGGCAATGGCCACAGGCGGTTGTTCTTGGCTGTATCGATTCACGAGTGCCATTAGAAACTATCTTTGACCAGGGAGTTGGAGATATCTTCTCTGCCAGGGTGGCCGGAAACTTTGAAAATACTGATATTCTTGGAAGTCTGGAATACTCCTGTAAAGTTGCCGGAAGTAAACTAGTAATGGTTCTGGGGCACGAAGCTTGCGGCGCAGTTAAAGCTGCCTGTGATGATGTTGAACTTGGGAATATTACGCATTTATTAAGCAACATAAAACCTGCCGTAAAAGCAACTGAAACTAGTGGCGAAAGAAATTCCAGTAATTCTGAATTTGTTGCTGGTGTGGTTGAAAATAACGTGAAACTTACCATGGACAGGATCAGAGAGAAAAGTCCGATTCTTAAGGAAATGGAAGATAACGGTGAGATTAAAATCGTTGGAGGAGTTTATTCTATCTCTAATGGAAAAGTAAGCTTGCTATAGGAAATTAGTAAGAGACATAATAAGAATCCGGGATCGCTTCAATGTGGTTCCGGATTTTTTTATTCAGCTTCCGCTTCAGAGTCCCAAAGGTCTTTTTCTTTCACCTGTTTGATGATCGATGGTAAAATAATAGGGGCGATCACAGTTACCGGTTCATAAAGAACAGAATCTTCAAGTGTTTCAGTTTCTACGAATTCAAGGGTTTTATTACTGGTCATAAAAAACATGATAATCACACTGGCCACAAAAGCAGATTTCAGTAATCCAAATATAGCTCCCAGGAGTTTGTTTACGATTCCTAGTGCTGCAAAGTCTGCTACTTTGGTAAGCATTTTACCAACTAAGGATACTACGAAAATGATAATCAAAAAGGTAATGGCCAGGCTCGCAAGGTTGATAATTTCTATATCCCAATCTACATGTTGTGAAAGAAATTCGCCGGCATAATAGGAGAAATGAATGGCACCGTATATACCGGCTATAAGTCCTACCAATGAAGCAAGCTCAGTTAAAAATCCTCTGAAAAAACCACGTACCAATCCGTAAAGCAGGAAAATACCCAGGACAATATCCACTGTATTCATACCTCAAATATAATAATTATAAAATCTTAGATGATATCTTTGCAGTATGGCAAGAGATGAACAATTAAAAGGGCGCTGGCAGGTATTACAAACCAAATTATCCAATCAATTTGCAGATGGAGAAATTTTGGAGCTGGATGCCATTATATACTTAATCGGGGTACAGGAATTGGGTCAGGTTCACCGTAAGTTTAAGAAGGATCATAAACTTGATTTGATGCATATTGCAATTTGTACCTTACTGGAGCCTTATGGCTATTATGAATTCGATTATTATGATGAAGACAGCTGGCCACATTTCAAGATGAAGGAGGAGTTACCAAGTTTAAAAGCTGGGGAACAGTCGGTTTTAATGAAGGAAGCGATCGTGAATTATTTTATGGAAAAAAAGTATATTTCATAAATGAACCTTCTGCTAAGTTTTGATTCGTTTCCAAATGATAGTGGTCCTATCTACCAGGAAACCATGGCCGGAAGATTACCGGTGGAGCCGTTCAATACTTTTAGCAACATTTTCTTTCTACTTATCATGATTTACTTTTCGCTAAAGGTCTATAGCGACTATCGTAATCATAGATTTTTAGCCTGGAGCCTACCGGTTCTTTTTATGGGATTTGTTGGAGGTACCGTCTATCATGCTACCCGAAGTCATGACTTCTGGATGTACCTAGACTGGCTACCCATTATATTTCTATGCCTGGCAGTTTCAGTTTATTATACAATAAAACTGGAAATCACCAACCGGAATAGGATCTGGCTTACCCTACTAATTTTAATTCTGGTGTTTGGAGTGCGTATGCTCCCATGGGATGATAGTGTACAAACCTCTGTAGGCTACGTGGGAACAGCGCTAGGACTTTTACTACCTGTGATCACCTACTTCTTAACCACAAGATCTGAAAACTGGGTATATATTTTACTGGCATTTCTCAGTTTTGGATTCGCCATTAGCTTCAGGGTGTTGGATGGATTTGTGTATGTAATTCCTATGGGAACACACTGGCTATGGCATAGCTTCGGGGCACTTTCCGTATTTTTCCTTATGAGCTTTATTTACCGGGACAGGTTGCTCGTAAAGTCTCTTTCTTCGGAAGTGGCTACTTCAGAATAAGCATTTAAAGCGCACGATTTTCGGTATTAATTTTACTAAATTTGCGCTTCTGAAAAGACTAAACCAATGATTGACAAGATTAAAGGGCATATTGCTGAAGTTGAAAACTTTAATGCTGCTACGAATGAAGAAATAGAAACTTTCCGAATCAAATACCTTGGTAAAAAAGGGATTCTGAACGACTATTTTGCTGAATTCAAGAATGTTCCAAATGAGCAGAAGAAAGAGTTCGGCCAGGTGATCAATCAGCTTAAGAATGCTGCAACCCAGCGTGTAAATTCTTTAAAGGAAAGTCTTGAAAACAGTCAGGAAGAAAAAGGTGTTTATGGAGACCTTAGCAGACCGGGAGAACCAGTTGAAATAGGTTCGAGACATCCAATTTCCATTGTTAAGAACCAGATCACCGAAATCTTTAGCAATATTGGTTTCAATGTTTCTGAAGGACCAGAGATGGAAGATGACTGGCATAACTTTACGGCGCTGAACCTTCCGGAATACCATCCAGCAAGGGACATGCAGGACACGTTCTTTATCCAGACAGATCCTGATATCCTGTTGAGAACGCATACTTCTTCCGTTCAGGTGCGTTACATGGAAGAGAATAAACCGCCTATTAGAACGATCTCTCCGGGAAGAGTTTTCAGAAATGAAGCAATTTCGGCAAGATCACATTGTATATTTCACCAGGTAGAGGGATTGTATATTGATAAGGACGTGTCTTTTGCTGATATGAAACAAACGATATTGTATTTTACCGAGCAACTCTTCGGAAAATCAAAAATTCGCCTTAGACCTTCTTATTTCCCGTTTACCGAGCCAAGTGCGGAGGTTGATGTTTACTGGGGTCTGGAAACTGAAACCGATTACCGAATCACCAAAGGAACGGGTTGGCTTGAGATCATGGGTTGCGGAATGGTAGACCCGAACGTTCTAAAAAATTGCAATATAGATCCACAGGAATACTCTGGATTTGCGTTTGGGATGGGAATTGAAAGAATCGCCATGCTGCTATACCAGATAGAAGATATCAGGATGTTTTACGAGAATGACCTAAGATTTCTTGAGCAATTTAAATCTGCACTATAATGAAAAAATACGCTATCCTCATTATTGGAGCAATTATCCTGGGAATCATCATTTATGTGACCTTCGTGATCGCGGTTATCAAACTGACTTTAGGATTAATCCTGCTTGCCGTTGCAGCAGCACTCCTGTACTGGTTGTGGATAAAGATCAAACACAAAGCTGAAGATACATTTTGAGGAAAGATATTGAAATACCGGAAGTAGAAGAGGTATACCTCGCCGCGGTCTATGTATTGAACGAACAATTCGAGTCCTACGAATGGAATGCCTATTTGATCAATGCTTCTTCTGAAGCTCTGGAGATGGCGCTTATCGTATCGAGGGGTTTTGATAAGAAGAAGGAAACTTCTACCATGCGACATAAAATTGAAGTACTGCCGGCAAAGAATTTCGCCAAGATCGAATTTCTTCAGGAAGATGTTCTAAAGCTGAACAATGAGTTTAAGGTGACATTCTTCCAGAATAATAAGATGTACGAGAAGACTTTTGTTTTTAAGGCGAATTGTATTCGAGAAAATGCTCGGGTGGAGATCCCGGTAATACCGGAAAAAGGAATTCTTGCAAAATGATGACTCGATTATAGCACAAAAAAAAACCTCCTTTTGGAGGCTTTTTTAGTTCTGTATTAATATGATTCTTATTAAAATCTGTCATTAAGATCTTCAAATTTCCCTTCAAGAGCACCACCATCATGAACTTTTACAGTTCCTCCCACATAAATTTTTGAACCTTCTCCAACGAATTCCAGTTTCCCGTTGCTCTGGATATTAAGATCTCCGTGAATTTCAACCAGTCCGTTTACCCTAAGTGTACTTCCAGAGGTGATCGTAAGTTTTTCAGCAGACCTGTTGTTGCCAAGTAGGATACTACCAGAAACATTCATTTCACCGTTGCTACCTAGATTAGCACTTTTCTCAATGATCATGGTTCCGCAGAAATTAAGCATTCCATTTACATTCAGATTCTTTACGTTCATAACACCTGAGTAAGACTCAATCGTAGATGGAGTAACTGTAAGATTCTTTTTACCATCGAATACCGGATAATCTGAACAGCTAAGAAATTCTTCAGGGCTAGTGTCTGGTGCATCTTCCACAGAAATAATTCTTAGTATTTTTAAGCCTATTCCAGAAGCTACGTAGATGTAATCGCCTTTAGCCTGTACAAAGTTTGCGCTACCTTCAATTTCTGCAATACCTTCAGCAATAGGAGTTAATTCATCATCAAGCTTTAAGATATCAAGTCCTGCACCACCGTTAGCCATATATACATAATTCCCATCAGTAGAAACAGCGTTAGTCACAGCATCTTCAGTAGAAATAGTAGCAGCATCGGGATGCATCTTTAGTGGCAGGCTGCCTACTTTAGAATTACTTTCAAAACTATAGATCCCGGCACCTTCTGTACCTTCAGAAACAAGGATATTATCACCATACCAGGCAATCGTTCTTTTTGATTCAGCAGTTAGTGCAGCAGTACTAATTTGAGAAGTAAGATTAAAACCATCAGCTACATTGAAGTTCATAAGTCCGTCCACACCACTTAGAACAGCCAACGTGTTATTTTTGAGAGCAGCATATCTAAGGTCTCCAATTTCTTCCGTGGTGATTTCATCAAAACCAGCTATCATTCCAGGATATTCAAATCTTGTGATTGCACCTGCATCTCCGCTAATTGTAATAGCTTCGCCGTCTATTGGCAATATATGAACACCTGCATTTCCAGTATTTCCAAAATCCAGATTATAGTTAACTTCTACTCGAATGTCATCTACTTCCTGAACGAGAGTAGTAGGCAAATTACCGTTTTCAAGATTGAAATAAGCCATCATGGTGCGCTTACCCGTTCCGCGATTCTCTTTTGCTGAAGCCCCGGTCAGTACAAGCACATTATTGCTATCTACAAACAACGAGTTTATATCTGCAATCGTAGTGGTCATTCTGTTTATCAAAACAGGATTGTATTTATCCTGAATGTCAATTACATCGACAGCTCCAAGATAAGTGGCGCCTTCTTTATTATAAGAAACATAAGCGAAATCACCTTTTACATCTACATGTGTAGCTCTTAGTTTTACTCCATCAACTTCAGGAGCTTCAAGCGAAGCGATCTGCTCGATACCAAATACGGTGGAAGCATCAGAATTTCTATTGTTGCTAATTGAGGCAAAACCAATAACGCCAGTTTCGTTAAAATTAATCGCAGAGGAAAGTTCTGAAGCATCTGCAATACTGAAATCAGATTCCTGAGAAGGTTCGTCTGAAATACTGTTCTTTTCGCAGGATGCAAATAATAGGATCGCACTTAGGCTGAATCCGAATAATCTTTTATTCATGGTAAATAGGTTAGTTAAAGTATTTGGGAAGGTAAAAATAGCAATTAATCTCTAGTTTTAAAATGAAACTGGTTGAATGACAGCCTTTTTCTATAAAGTGTAAGAAACTACCGATAAGAAAATACTGAAAATGAAAAAAGCCAGCAATTTGCCGGCTTTTTAAGTATAACGAAATAATGAATTTTCTAGTGTTCGTGACCGTCGTGATCATGATCTTCCTCACCATCATAGGTATTGTACATACCGTAAACAAAGGAATAATCGGCAGTTCTAATATCTCCCATTACCCATAACCAGTTGTTTTCAAGGTCATCATTCAGGAATTGTAGGGTAGCTCCAGAATTCAGGATTAAATCTCCAGTTACGATCAGAACTCCGTTGATATTGAAGTGACCACCGTAATTGATGATTAGGTTTTTAGGTTCTTCCTCAGAGCCTATAATTGCCAGACCTACCGTAGTCATCTCACCGTTACGTCTAATAACCGTATTTTTTTCTGTCTCGATCTCACCACAAATATTCAGTTCACCAGCTACACGCAGGTTTTCTAAATGAGTATGTTCACTAAAGTCCATAGCTTCACCTTTACCTACATGCAGATCCTTAGGACCATCATAGACAGGAAAAATATCGCAATCTTCGAACCCGTTCTTTAAGAACACTGGTTCGTGGATCCCCTGTAGAAAAACAGGCTCATGGATTTTTGTTGTAGAAGTTTTTGATTCTTTTACTGCTGATGAAGTTTCTGTCGTGATATCTTCCGAAACAGTATCAGTCTCACACCCGGTTAGGAATAGGCCAAGTCCTAAGCCGAGAAAAAGTAATTTTTTGTTCATGATAATTTTTGGTTTAAAATGATTTGGTAGGGTAAAAGTACTATATAAGATGATAACCGTGCAAATAAATCGCTGAAAAGTTTGTCTAACAGCGATTTATAAAATAATAAGTAAGAAAAAACTGATATTTTAATCTAATTTGTCCACTAGTTTATTAAAAACCTTTTTAGGATTCTTACCCTCGTAAAGTATGGCGTATACCGCATTGATAATCGGCGTTTTAGCTCCCTTTTCCTGGTTGATCTTATAAGCACTTTCAGTAGCGTAATAACCTTCAGCAACCATGCTCATCTCCATTTGAGCGCTTTTAACGGTATATCCTTTCCCGATCATATTCCCGAACATCCGGTTACGACTAAATACAGAATAACCAGTAACCAAAAGGTCTCCCAGGTAAGCGCTATCATTGATATTACGCTTCATTTTGTGTACTTTCTTAATAAACTTCTTCATTTCCCTGATGGCGTTACTCATAAGTACACTCTGGAAATTATCACCATAACCCAGACCGTGAGCGATTCCTGCGGCGATTGCGTAAATGTTCTTTAATACGGCTGCGTATTCCGTACCAATAACATCATCTGTAGTTTTGCAGGTGATATAATCACTTCCAAGATACCCTGCAACCAGCTGGGCCTTTTGTTCATCCTGGCAGGCAACGGTTAGGTAAGAAAGTCTCTCTAATGCAACTTCTTCGGCATGACAAGGTCCGGTTAATACTCCAATACATTCCATGGGAACATCAAAATACTGGTTGAAATGCTCTCCAACAATTAGACTAGTTTCCGGAACGATGCCTTTAATTGCAGAGAAAACAACTTTGTCATGCAAGGGAATGGTTAGTGCATCCAGCTCTCTTTTTAGAAATGCAGAAGGAATGGCGAAAATGATAAATTCTGAAGCCTCGACAACTTCATTAATATCATTACTAAGGGTAAGCTGATCATTATTAAATTCTACGGAACTTAAGTAATTGGGATTATGATCCTGCTTTTTAATATGTTCTACAGCATAAACACTGCGCATATACCAATTCACATTATCAAGATTCTCACATAGCATTTTCACGATAGCCGTTGCCCAGCTACCTCCACCAATAACACCAAAACTCGGAGCTTTATCCATATAATTACATTCTCTTCTTCAAAAATAGTCAATTTTAGAGGTATTGAAAGAATTGTTCTGTATTTCAGTATAATTATTGAGAATGCTGTAATTCTAATGCGCAAAAAGGTTAACAGTTAAAGTTTAGAAGCTGTACAATTTGATAAATCTGTTGTCGTTCTAATATTGTGCTTTACTTTTAGTTTTGTAAAGTTTACATTCTTAGTTTTTTTGGTTGGTTATTTAGTTGAAAAAAACCGTTTCGGAAGGAGCGGTTTTTTTTATCCCTTGAATTTTGAGAAAACTTTAGGATGTACAAGAGGTGCGAATCTGGAAGGCTTTTGTACATTTAAATAACTAACTATAAATCATAATAATGGGATTATTTTCGTTCATTAAGAATGCAGGAAAAAAGATCTTTGGTGCTGATAAGCCAAAGGATAATGAAGTAAGTACAACAGAAAATCAGTTAAAAGAAAAGAAGGAAAATGAAAGAGTTTCAAGGAATCTTGAAGAAACTATTCGGGACCTGAACCTAAAAGCTGATAATCTTCATGTCAATATTGAACACGATATGGCTACGATCACAGGTACTGCTTTAGATCAGGCAACCCGTGAAAAGATCGTACTGGTTGTAGGTAATTCTGAAGGAATTGCGCAGGTAGATGATAGAATGGATGTTGAAAATAAAGAGCCTGAAGCCGTTTTCCATACCGTAGAAAGAGGTGATACTCTAAGTAAAATCTCTAAAAAACATTATGGAGATCCAAACCAGTATCCATTGATCTTTGAGGCAAACAAGCCTATGCTGGATGATCCAGATAAAATTTATCCGGGGCAGGTTCTAAGAATACCTCCAATGGATAGTAAAAGATAGATTTCAAAGACTGTTTAAAAGTCCTGAGAATATTAAATTGAGAGCAGTCGACGTTCTTATGCTTGTAGTTCCACAATGAAAAAAGTAGGTTCAATCAGCAAACTAGGATATTCAAAAAACGGATTTTTAAACAGTCTTTACTTATTTGTAAAAATTCATTTCTTCAATATATTTCCAGACATCATCGGTCAACAGAGGTGTCACATTTTTTCCTTCGGAAATAGATCTTCTTATAAAGGTTGCTGAAATTTCAATGATTGGAGCGTCAACTCTGGTTATTTTGGCATGATCTCGAAATCTTTCGATCTCCGTACCTTCGGCTATTCGGGGATACACATACAACTGATGGTTCTCCAGAATAACCTTAAAATTCTTCCAGCGATGGAAGCTTTTTAAATTATCCTCACCCATGATCAGGCAGAACTCATTAGTAGGAAACTTTTCCTGTAAGTGAGCCAGCGTGTTTACGGTATAATTTGGTTGTTCCAGACCAAATTCAATATTACTGGGTTTGAGGTTTTCGAAAGGTTCACAAGCCCTATATACCATTTCGAGTCTGTGATGATTATCAAGTAAACTGCTTTTCTTTTTGTGCGGATTGTGTGGAGTCACAACCAGCCAGACCTCATCAAGATCTGAGTGTTCTACCATATGGTTGGCAATGATCAAATGACCAATATGGATAGGGTTAAAGGATCCAAAGAATAAACCTACTTTCCTGTTCATTCTTTAATGTTATCTGCGCCAACATAATTGGAAACCAGATTATAAGCTTCCTTTAAAGCAGTTCCCAGGTGATTGTTCTCGATAATAAAATCAAATTGAGGTGCGGTGGCAAGTTCAATAGAGGCTTTTGCTACGCGCATATTTATTTTATCGTCACTTTCAGTCTTACGTTTTTTTAACCTGATCTTTAATTCTTCGATACTCGGTGGTTTTACGAATACTGCGAGCGTTCTGTCTGGATAAATATGTTTGATATCCAAGCCGCCAACCACATCAATATCAAAAATAACGTGCTTTCCTTTCGCCCAGATTCTTTCCACTTCGCTTTTCAAGGTTCCGTAGAAATTATCGCGATAAACTTCTTCCCATTCCAGGAACTCGTCATTTTTGATCTTTTGTTTAAAATCTGACAGCGAAAGGAAATAATAGTCCTGTCCATGTTTCTCTTCACCTCTGGCTTCTCTAGAGGTAGCTGAAATTGAAAAATCAAGTTTCAATTCCTCATGTTTCAGTAAATGTCTAACTATGGTAGTTTTACCCGATCCTGAAGGAGCTGAAAACACGATCAATTTACCGTCGTCCATTACAATACGTTTAAGATCTGTTCCTTAATCT
>NZ_CAJWRQ010000095.1 GCF_913046405.1 uncultured Christiangramia sp. | reverse complement strand
ATAAAATCAAGGAAAACGATCTTCAGGGTAACCTTAGAAGAGAGAAATTCACCATATCTGTTGGAGATGAACTTCCATCAGGAATTCTTAAACTAGCTAAAGTTTATATCGCTAAGAAGCGTAAACTTAAAGTAGGGGATAAGATGGCAGGACGTCACGGTAACAAAGGTATTGTTGCAAGAATCGTTCGTCAGGAAGATATGCCATTCCTTGAGGACGGAACACCAGTAGACATCGTGTTGAACCCACTTGGGGTACCATCGCGTATGAATATTGGACAGATCTACGAAACAGTTCTTGGATGGGCTGGACAGAAGAACGGGAAGAAGTACGCAACACCAATTTTTGATGGTGCTACTATCGACGAGATCAACGATCTAACGGATAAAGCTGGAATACCTAGATACGGTCATACTTATCTATATGATGGTGGAACCGGGGAAAGATTTGACCAGCGTGCAACTGTTGGTGTGATCTACATGCTTAAACTTGGTCATATGATCGATGATAAAATGCATGCTCGTTCTATTGGACCATACTCACTTATTACTCAGCAACCGCTTGGTGGTAAGGCACAATTTGGTGGTCAGAGATTTGGAGAGATGGAGGTTTGGGCTCTTGAAGCTTACGGAGCATCTAGTACTCTAAGAGAAATTCTAACAGTGAAGTCTGATGACGTTATTGGTAGAGCTAAGACTTACGAGGCTATTGTGAAGGGTGAGCCAATGCCGGAACCAGGATTGCCGGAATCTTTCAACGTACTTATGCACGAATTGAAAGGTCTAGGTTTGGATATTAAACTTGAAGAATAACATTCTGTTTTTACCGGGACGTTTCGGCGTCCCGTTTAAACTGAATATTCACAATAATTAGCAGCAGTTATTATGGCTAGAAATAATGATAAAAATACAGTACAGAGGTTTAACCAGATCTCTATAGGTTTAGCTTCTCCAGAGTCCATCCTTGCGGAATCTCGTGGTGAAGTTCTTAAGCCTGAAACGATCAATTACCGTACGCACAAACCAGAGCGTGACGGTTTGTTCTGTGAGCGTATTTTTGGTCCTGTAAAGGATTATGAGTGTGCCTGTGGAAAATACAAAAGAATCCGATACAAAGGAATCGTTTGTGACCGTTGTGGTGTGGAAGTTACAGAGAAAAAGGTTCGTAGAGATCGTGTAGGTCACATCAACCTTGTAGTACCTGTAGCACATATCTGGTATTTCCGTTCTTTACCTAACAAAATTGGTTATTTGCTAGGTCTGCCGTCTAAAAAACTTGACATGATCATCTACTACGAAAGATATGTAGTGATCCAGGCAGGTAATGCGACAGATGAAGAAGGGAAAGCGCTACAAAAAATGGACTTCCTTACTGAAGAAGAATATCTAAATATTTTAGATGAACTTCCTCAGGAGAATCAATACCTGGACGATAGCGATCCAAATAAATTTATCGCTAAGATGGGAGCTGAATGTCTAATCGAGATCCTTAAGAGAATCGATCTTGATGAGCTTTCATATGAACTAAGACACAAAGCGAACAACGAAACTTCGAAGCAACGTAAAACTGAAGCACTTAAACGTCTTCAGGTTGTGGAAGCTTTCCGTGATGCGAATAAAAACAGAGAGAACAATCCAGAGTGGATGATCATGAAAGTTGTGCCGGTAATCCCGCCAGAACTTAGACCTTTGGTGCCTCTTGATGGTGGTCGTTTCGCGACTTCAGATTTAAATGATCTTTACCGTCGTGTGATTATTCGTAATAATCGTTTAAAAAGATTAATGGAGATCAAAGCTCCTGAAGTGATCTTACGTAATGAAAAACGTATGCTTCAGGAATCTGTAGATTCCTTATTCGATAATACAAGAAAATCTTCAGCAGTAAAAACTGACTCTAACCGTCCTCTTAAATCACTTTCAGATTCATTGAAAGGTAAGCAAGGTCGTTTCCGTCAGAACTTACTTGGTAAGCGTGTGGATTATTCAGCACGTTCTGTAATCGTTGTAGGACCAGAACTTAAAATGTTTGAGTGTGGTCTTCCGAAGAATATGGCAGCCGAGCTTTACAAGCCTTTTATTATCAGAAAACTGATAGAAAGAGGAATTGTAAAAACAGTGAAGTCTGCGAAGAAGATCATAGACAAAAAAGAACCTGTAGTTTGGGACATTCTGGAAAATGTGCTTAAAGGGCATCCGGTACTATTAAACCGTGCTCCTACGCTTCACCGTCTGGGAATCCAGGCATTCCAGCCTAAACTTATTGAAGGTAAGGCAATTCAGCTTCACCCACTTGCATGTACTGCATTCAACGCCGATTTCGATGGTGACCAGATGGCAGTTCATTTACCACTTGGGCCAGAGGCTATTTTGGAAGCACAGTTATTAATGCTGGCTTCTCATAATATTTTGAACCCTGCAAACGGTTCTCCAATTACAGTACCTTCTCAGGATATGGTCTTGGGTCTTTACTATATGACCAAACATAAGATTGGTACAAAAGAGGAGCCGGTAAAAGGTGAAGGACTTACATTCTATTCTGCGGAAGAGCTAGTTATTGCTTACAACCAGAAGCGCGTGGATCTTAATGCAGGTATTAAGATTAGAACTAAAGATTTCAACGAAGAGGGTGAATTGGTTTATATGATCAAGGATACCACCGTTGGTAGAGTATTATTTAATGAAGCTGTTCCTGAAAAGGCCGGTTACATCAATGAAGTACTTACTAAGAAATCACTTCGTGAGATCATTGGTAATATTTTAAGAATTACTAGTGTTCCTGAAACCTCAGAATTCCTTGATGAGATTAAAGGTCTTGGATATGGATTCGCTTTCCGTGGTGGACTTTCCTTCAGTTTAGGTGATATTATTATCCCTGAAGAGAAGCAATCCATGATCGATGAAGCTAACGAACAGGTTGAAGGTATTATAGGAAACTATAACATGGGTCTTATTACCAACAACGAACGTTATAATCAGGTAATTGATATCTGGACTTCTACGAACGCAGGTCTTACAGATCTTGCAATGAAACGTATCCGTGAAGATAAGCAAGGGTTCAACTCTGTGTATATGATGCTTGATTCTGGTGCGCGTGGTTCGAAGGAACAGATTCGTCAGTTAACAGGTATGCGTGGATTGATGGCTAAACCTAAGAAATCCAACTCTGGTGGTGGTGAGATTATTGAAAACCCAATTCTTTCTAACTTTAAAGAAGGTCTTTCAATTCTTGAATACTTTATCTCTACCCACGGTGCGCGTAAAGGTCTTGCTGATACCGCTCTTAAAACTGCGGATGCTGGTTACCTAACCCGTCGTCTGGTAGATGTTTCACAGGATGTAATTGTTAATGAAGATGATTGCGGAACTTTAAGAGGTGTAGAAGTTAAGCCACTTAAGAAGAATGAGGAGATCGTTGAATCATTAGGAGAGAGAATCCTTGGACGTATTTCTCTGCATGATGTAGTAAATCCTTCAACAGAAGAACTTATAGTTGGAACGAACGAGGAGATTACTGAAGAAATTGTAGCTAAGATCGAAGCTGCGCCAATCGAGAGTGTAGAAGTACGTTCACCACTTACCTGTGAGGCGAAGAAAGGAATCTGTATCAAGTGTTACGGTAGAAACCTTGCAACCAACAAGATCGTACAAACAGGTGAAGCTGTTGGTGTTGTTGCTGCACAATCTATTGGAGAACCTGGTACACAGCTTACACTACGTACCTTCCACGTTGGAGGTATTGCAGGTAACATTTCTGAAGATAATAAACTAGAAGCGAGATTTGATGGTATTGCAGAGATCGAAGATCTAAAAGTTGTTAAAGGTGAAGCCCCTGATGGTGGAACTGCAGACATCGTGATCTCTCGTACTGCTGAACTTAAGATCAAGGATAAGAAGACAGGGGTTGTATTGAGTAATAACAACATCCCTTACGGTTCTCAGATCAATATCGAGAATGGAGCCAAGGTTACTAAAGGTGATGTCATCTGTACCTGGGATCCCTATAATGGTGTGATTATTTCTGAATTTGCAGGTAAGATCAAATACGAAAATATTGACCAGGGTGTTACTTACCAGGTTGAGATCGATGAGCAGACAGGATTCCAGGAGAAAGTGATCTCTGAATCCAGAAACAAGAAGTTGATCCCAACACTACATATCTTAGGGAAGAAGGATGAAGTGATTCGTTCTTACAACCTACCGGTAGGAGCTCACCTTATGGTGGACAATGCTGAAAAGATTGGTGTAGGTAAGATTTTGGTTAAGATTCCACGTAAGTCATCTAAAGCAGGTGATATTACAGGGGGTCTTCCAAGAGTAACTGAGCTTTTCGAAGCTCGTAACCCTTCCAATCCAGCGGTAGTATCTGAGATTGATGGTGTTGTTTCCTTCGGAAAGATTAAGAGAGGTAATCGGGAGATCATTGTAGAATCTAAACTGGGAGAGGTTAAGAAATATTTGGTTAAACTATCTAACCAGATCCTTGTACAGGAAAATGACTACGTGAGAGCAGGAATGCCATTATCTGATGGATCTATTACTCCTGAAGATATCTTGAATATCAAAGGACCAAATGCGGTACAACAGTATCTTGTAAACGAAGTTCAGGAAGTTTACCGACTACAGGGTGTAAAGATTAACGATAAGCACTTTGAAGTTGTTGTAAGACAAATGATGCGTAAAGTAAGAATTGTTGATCCAGGTGATACGATCTTCCTTGAGAATCAACTAGTACATAAAGCTGATTTCATTGACGAAAACAATAAGTTATTCGGAATGAAAGTAGTTGAAGACGCTGGTGATTCAGAAAGATTGAAAGCTGGACAGATCATTACTCCACGAGATCTAAGGGATGAGAATTCAATTCTTAGAAGAGAGGATAAGAATCTTGCAAGTGCAAGAGACGTGATCACTGCAACTGCTAATCCAGTACTTCAGGGTATAACGAGAGCATCGCTACAGACTAAGTCATTCATCTCGGCTGCTTCCTTCCAGGAAACAACTAAAGTGTTGAACGAAGCTGCAGTTAATGGTAAGATCGACAAACTTGAAGGATTGAAGGAAAATGTAATTGTTGGACATAGAATTCCAGCAGGTACAGGTATGAGAAAGTACGATAGTATTATCGTTGGTTCTAAGGAGGAATTTGACGAAATGCTTGAGAAGAAACAGGAAGTTAATTATAACTAATTCCCTGATAAGTTTATCTTAAAAGGCTCCGCTCACCGCGGAGCCTTTTTTATTTATACTCATCTTTGCAGCATGAAGAAATTTATGAAAGAGATACTGCAGTATTCTCATGATACGAACCTTGAAATCATTTCAAAATTCAACGATGGAGATCTGCATTATGTGATCGCAGAAAGTTCCAAAAAACTTATATCCCATATTTTAAATTCCCAGACCATATGGAATAATAGAATCAATGGTGGTGAAGTGATCGATGTCTGGAAAGTATGGGAACCTGAGAAATTGAAAGAGATCGAAGAGCGTAATTATCAGATTGCTCTAAAAATTCTGGAAGAGAGAGAACTGGATGAAATTATTTCATTTTCAGACACTAAAAATGAATCCCATCAAAATTCAATCAGTGATATTATATTCCTCGTGGTGAATCGCGCTACTTATTATCGTGGGCAGATTGCAGCTGAATTCAGGGAAAAGAAGATAGAGCCTGTAAGTGGCGATTTTGTTAACTACAAGCGAAAAGCCTAAGCAATATTTTATATCTTATGAGCTTAAAAATTAAATTATGAGTGACGACAATAAAAAGAATCTGGATAAAGGTAAGATCAATATAGAATTAGATGAAGCGGTTGCAGAAGGAACATATTCCAATCTCGCTATTATCAATCATTCAGTATCTGAATTTGTAGTTGATTTTGTGAATATCATGCCGGGAAGACCTAAGAGCAAAGTGAAATCGAGGATCATCCTGACTCCGCAGCATGCTAAGCGTTTATTGAAAGCTCTGGGGGATAATATCCAGCGCTTTGAGAAAGCTCATGGAGAGATCAAGGATTACGATAAAGCACCGGTGCCTTTAAATTTTGGACCAACTGGCCAGGCTTAAATTTAGTACAAATAGTTCAGTATAAAGATTTCTACGGTATGGTTCAATCTCCAGACTTTGGAAATCTTTTTATTTATACTTCGCAAAATATATTTTTGCATCTTTCATAACACGTGGAGCCATAATTAGAGTAGCAATCATTGTAGGAATCGCCATTAATGCGAAAAACCCATCAATAAGATTCAGAATAAAGCTTAAAGATGTGGTGGCTCCTACGAGAATGCTAAGAACATAGACGTAATTGTAATACTTCTTATTTTCAGCACCAGCCAGGAATGATAAACATTTTGTTCCGTAGTAGGAATAGGAGAATAGCGAGGATACGCTAAAAGCTAGTATACAAAGCAGCAATAGATAATTTCCAACATATGGTATTGCTTCGTCAAAAGCGGCCGCTGTCAGGCTTACTCCGTTGACATCTTCAGTTTGCCAGACGCCAGTGACCAGAATAGCCATTGCCGTTAGCGTACAAACAACCAGTGTGTCTATTGCCGGTCCCAGCATAGCTATAAGACCTTCACGAACAGGTTCAGATGTTTTACTGGCCCCATGCGCCATCGTAGCAGTTCCAATTCCAGCTTCATTGGAAAATGCACCTCTACGTATCCCAAGTAGGATCAAGCCTCCCAGGACGCCTCCTAGCAAAGGATCCCCTTTATAATTTTCCGCAGCAAAAGCATCGGTAAAGATCATACTAAAGTAGCTGAGTACCACATCATAATGCACGAACAGTATGGCAACCACAGACACAAAATATAGGAGCACCATTGCTGGCACCAGTTTTGAAACCGTTTTGCTAATACGATCCAGTCCGCCAATGATGACAATGGTGGTGATTATAGTCAGCATAATTCCTATTACCAGACTTGTTCCAAAGCCTGTTTGCACCCCATTAGGCTCGAGCAGAATATAATTAATAGCCTGAGTTAACTGATTTACATTAAAAACTGGCAGTGCACCTACCAGACCAGCGACCGCAAAAAAGGCAGCCATTGGTTTCCATTTCTTACCGAGCCCTTCAACGATAAAATACATCACACCTCCCTGAATCTTTCCTTCGGAATCTTTTCCACGATACATAACCGCAAGGGTATTGGTGAAAAACTTCGTAGCCATACCAACGATCGCACTTATCCACAACCAGAAAATAGCGCCTGGACCACCAACAGCAATGGCAACGGCAACACCGGCAATGTTTCCCATTCCAACGGTCGAAGAAAGTGCTGTGGATAGAGCCTGAAAATGGTTAATATCGCCTGGGTCATCAGGGTTGTTATATTTCCCACGAAGTACTTCTACAGAATGCCCTAAATAGCGAAAAGGTAAAAAACGTGAATAGACCAGGAGATAGATTCCGCCACCAATTAACAAAATTACAAGTGGTATTCCCCAAACGAGGGAAGCGAAATCTGCAATGAACTTATCTATCTGGGACATAGTAAAGATTTGTCCCGAAAATAGTGAATTTTATAAGTCTATTTTCAGGATATTTTTAGTTTCTACGATTATCAAAATTTCTAGTAATTCTAAAATTCAGATGTACTATGGAATTTGATAGAAGGGTATTTTTGCTGAGTCATCTGGAGTGAAAACTGCGAATCTGCGAGAAACACTAATTGTCCGGATTTGTCTTTCGCAAGGTATTTTGCTTTCACACGCTTAAATTCCTTAAATTCTTCAGACTTCTCATTTTCTGCTTCAACCCAGGTTGCTTTATGTACATTGAGATTTTCATAGGTACACTTAGCCCCGTATTCATGTTTCAGTCTGTATTGAATAACCTCGAACTGTAACGCACCAACCGTTCCAATCACCTTCCTGCCATTAAGTTCCAGGATAAACAACTGCGCAACACCTTCATCCATCAACTGGTCGATTCCTTTTTCCAATTGTTTGGATTTCATAGGATCTGCATTATTGATATATCTAAAGTGTTCTGGTGAAAAGCTAGGAATACCTTTGTACATGAGGTTCTCACCTTCAGTCAATGTATCACCAATCTTAAAACTACCGGTATCGTGAAGACCTACAATGTCCCCAGGGTAGGAAGTGTCTACAATTTCTTTCTTTTCAGCAAAGAATGCATTTGGAGAAGAAAACTTCATGTTCTTATTATTCCGAACATGTAGGTAATTTTTATTTCGTTCGAACTTACCGGATACTATCTTTATGAACGCTAATCGATCCCGGTGTTTGGGATCCATATTTGCGTGAATTTTAAATACAAAACCTGTAAACTTTTCTTCTTCCGGTCTTACAATTCGGGTATCACTTTCTTTTGGGCGGGGAGATGGTGCTATTTTGATAAAACAGTCCAGTAGTTCGCGTACACCGAAGTTATTCAGAGCAGATCCAAAAAATACGGGTTGCAATTTACCATCCAGGTAATCCTGCCTGTCAAAGTCTGGGTAAACTCCTTGAGCTAATTCCAGCTCTTCACGTAAGTTATTAGCAGCTTTATCACCAATTAATTGATCAAGTTCCTCATTCTGCAGGTCATCAATCTCTATAGTTTCTTCAATATCTCTTCTAGAATCCCCGGTGAATAAGTTTACATTTTTTTCCCAGATATTATAGATTCCCTTAAAGTCGTAACCCATCCCGATTGGAAAACTAAGCGGAGTTACTTTTAGATTCAATTTTTGTTCAATTTCATCCAGGAGTTCAAAAGCATCTTTTCCTTCACGATCCATTTTATTGATAAAAACGATCATGGGAATATTCCGCATACGGCAAACTTCCACAAGTTTTTCAGTTTGCTCTTCTACACCTTTGGCAACATCGATCACAACGATCACACTATCTACAGCAGTTAGTGTTCGAAAAGTATCTTCAGCAAAATCCTTATGCCCGGGAGTATCCAGAATATTGATCTTGATATCTCTGTATTCGAAAGCTAGTACTGATGTTGCTACCGAGATCCCACGTTGACGTTCGATCTCCATAAAGTCACTGGTAGCTCCTTTTTTGATCTTGTTAGATTTCACGGCTCCAGCTTCCTGGATGGCTCCTCCAAACAAAAGTAGTTTTTCAGTTAAGGTAGTTTTACCGGCATCTGGGTGAGATATGATCCCGAATGTTCTTCTTTTATTGATCTCTTTCTGGTACTGCTTCATAACGGATATTTGCAGCTGCAAAAGTAAGATTATTTTAAGGATTTATGGATGTGTCTTTTACTTTCAATGATAGTATAAATAGAAGTTTAATGAAATGAAAAAGGAGTCTCCCAAACACTCCATTTTTTTCATAGCGATCGTTTCCCCAACAATTCGCAAAGATATATACGTAAACACGGGATTGATGGTTTTGGAAGATCTGATTGAAATAAAGTTTAGACTGGCTGTATTCTTCGGAAAACTTTAGGAATTGCTTAATCGGCATCCTTATGAAACAAAACCCTGATTTTGTACATTTGAGCTTCAAATTTAATAATGGCGCAGGAAAAGGTAATATTAGTTAACGAAAATGATGAGCAAATAGGGCTGATGGAGAAGATCGAAGCCCACGAAAAAGCATTGCTTCACAGAGCTTTTTCAGTATTTGTTTTTAATGATAAGAATGAATTGATGATTCAACAAAGAGCTTTGTCGAAATATCATTCACCTGGTCTCTGGACAAATACCTGTTGTAGTCACCAGCGTGAGGGGGAATCCAATATTGAAGCTGGAAAGCGTAGATTGCAGGAAGAGATGGGTTTCTCAACAGAACTTAAAGACACCATTTCTTTTATTTACAAAGCGCCATTTGATAATGGTCTAACGGAGCATGAATTCGACCATATTCTTGTAGGATATTTTGAAGGTGAACCAGATCTAAATCCATATGAGGTAGCAGAGTGGAAGTGGATGTCTCTGGAAGCTATAGAAAAGGATATGCAAGCGAACCCTTCTATTTATACCGAGTGGTTTAAGATCATTTTTGATAAATATTATTCACACATTCAGCAATGAGAGTAACCGTTCACAGAAAAGCTCATTTTAATGCAGCCCATAGATTGTATAGAAAAGACTGGGATGATACCAGGAATCTCGAGGTTTTTGGGAAATGCAGTAATCCAAATTATCATGGTCATAATTATGAGTTGATTGTTTCTGTGACTGGTAATATCGATCCGGAAACTGGTTTTGTGATGGATTTAAAAATCCTGAAGGATCTTATTAGAACTGAGGTTGAAGATCAATTTGATCATAAGAATCTGAATATTGAAGTGGCTGAGTTTAGAAATCTCAATCCCACTGCTGAGAATATTTCGGTAGTCATATGGAATAAACTTAGGAAACAAATTCAAGAAGCTAATGACCTCGAAGTTACGCTGTATGAGACTCCGCGTAATTATGTTACTTATAAAGGAGAATAATGAAAAAGGGAGATTTAGTACCAGATCTTAAGTTGAAGGATCAGAATCGAAAGGAATTTAACTTTAGAGATCTTATAGGTGAAAAAGCTTTCGTGGTATATTTCTATCCTAAAGATTTTACTCCAGGATGTACCAAGGAAGCCTGCATCTTTCGGGATAGTTATCAGGAATTTCAGGATCTCGGTGCTGAGGTTATCGGCATTAGTGCAGATACTACTGCCTCTCATGCGAAATTCAGTGAAAAATATGATTTGCCATACATTTTCCTTTCTGATAGAGACAAACATGCAAGAAACGCATTCAATGTGAAAGCCAGTCTTTTAGGGCTTCTTCCTGGACGAGAAACCTTTGTTTTTGGTAAGGATGGCAAATTACTGCACAGGTTTAATAGCATGAGCGCTTCGAGACATATGCCTGAAGCACTCGATATCTTGAAAAAATATCAGAATTAAATTTTGATAAAATCATTTTCATTTCGAAAAATAGTTTAAATTCGCAGCCGAAATTAAATGATAATGGCTAGTAAAAGACTGCTTAAGAAAAACGTGAATTATGTAATGGGAGACATCATCGATGCTGCCTATATTCACCAAATGGCTAACCCGAAGAAAGACGACAATAAGTCTGAAGCTATCGTGGACGAAGCTATTAGCGATTACGATGAATTGATCAGAGAGATCAATCGACGTGACGTTGAAAATAAACAGAAACACTTTAGAGATATCGAAAAGGATCTTGAGAAAAAGGCGAAAGACCTTGTCGAGAAACTGAATGCACTTTAATAAGTTGCCGATGTAGCTCAGCTGGCTAGAGCAGCTGATTTGTAATCAGCAGGTCGTGGGT
>NZ_CAJWRQ010000094.1 GCF_913046405.1 uncultured Christiangramia sp. | reverse complement strand
ATACTGGCAAAACCTGCACCATCCTGACCACGGTTGTGCTGTTTCTCCATAAGCAGGTACATTTTGTTTACACCATAGAAGGCGGTACCATACTTCTTTTTATAATAGTCTAATGGTTTAAGAAGCCTTATCTGTGCAATTCCACATTCGTGTTTTATAGCGTCACTCATAGGGTCTTATCTGGAATTTGTTGTGTTGTTGTTTATGTCACAAAAAAAGCCCTGAAATTACAGGGCATGTTTTACTAATCTAATTTTGTTTCAAAGTGCGTTAGCTTCTTGAAATCGTGAAGCCGTTCGTTTACTTCCTCGCGAGATAATTTCTGCATCCGCTCTGTTCCAAACTTTTCAACGCAAAAGGATGCGAGGTTAGATCCGTAGATGACGGCGTTCTTCATGTTCTCAAAAGAAATGTCATTCGTTCTGGCAAGATACCCAATAAAACCACCAGCAAAGGTGTCACCTGCGCCAGTTGGATCAAAGACTTCTTCCAGGGGAAGGGCAGGAGCATGGAAGATCTGATCTTCATGAAAAAGCAGCGCTCCATGCTCTCCTTTTTTAATTACTATATATTTAGGACCCATTTCAGCGATCTTTCTGGCAGCTTTCACCAGAGAGTATTCACCTGAAAGTTGTCTTGCTTCCTCATCATTAATAGTGATTACATCTACTTTAGCAATAACTTTGTCCAGATCTTCAGGAGTATTGTCCATCCAAAAGTTCATGGTGTCAAGAACAACAAGCTTAGGATTCTCGATCTGTTCCAGTACGCTCAATTGCACCAATGGATGAAGGTTTCCTAACATTACGTATTCTGAATCCTTATAATTATCAGGAACTACCGGGTTAAAATCTGCAAGCACATTCAATTGTGTGTCCAGGGTATCCCTGCTATTTAAGTCATTATGGTAACGACCACTCCAGAAGAATGTTTTACCGCCTTTTACAACTTCGATCCCTTCAATATCGATCTTGTTATTCTTCATTAGGTCGAGGTATTCCTGGGGAAAATCATCTCCCACCACAGATACCACTGCGCTGTCTATATCGAAATTGGCTGCAGACAGGCCTATATAAGTTCCTGCTCCACCTAAAATTTTATCTGTTTTTCCAAATGGAGTTTCAATAGCATCAAAAGCTACAGTTCCTACAATAAGTAATTTACTCATAACGGGTTTTAAATTGTCGCTGCAAATATACAGTTTGTTTTTCAAGCTGTAAACCTGATTGCCAGGTTCAATTGTTAAGCTTTATAACCATCGTCTGCAGGAAGGTCCTTTCCTTTGGAGGCCATTACTGCCAGTGCATCACAACGCTCATTCTGTGGATGATCATTATGTCCTTTGATCCACTGGAACTCAACTTTATGTCTTCGGAAGACCTTAAGAAAAGCTTTCCAGAGATCAGCATTTTTTCGATTTACAAAATTTTTCTTTTCCCAGCCGAAGATCCAGCCTTTGTTCACGGCATCTGAAACATAGCGGGAATCTGTAAAAACTTTAGCGGGTGTTCCGGGTGTTTTTAATTTGCTCAAGGCGACGATCACAGCCATAAGTTCCATCCTGTTGTTGGTAGTAAGTTTAAAACCCTGAGCGAATTCCTTCTGGTAAGGTTTGCCAACCCATTCCATTACGATACCAAAACCACCGGGACCGGGATTGCCCCTAGCAGCACCGTCTGTATAAATATGCACCTTTGGTGTAGTCACTTAATTTATTTTTGCAGGAGTTGCTGGATCACTTCCGGGAAGTGCTTGTATTCCAGCGCATGAATTTTTGTGGCAAGACTTTCTGGGGTATCTTCCGCAGTAATTGGAGTGGTGGCCTGGAAAATGATATTTCCTTCATCATAACGTTCATTTACATAGTGAATACTAATGCCACTTTCTTTTTCTTTTTTCTCTATGACTGCCTCATGAACTTTATTTCCATACATACCTTTGCCACCAAATTTAGGTAGTAGCGCGGGATGAATATTGATGATACGATCTGGGAATTCAGCAATAATCTTGGATGGGAACAGCCATAGAAAACCTGCCAGAACAATAAGATCTGGATTCATATCTTCCAGAATATGAAGTACTTCATTGGTCTGGTAGAATGAATTTCTGTCAAAATGCAAGGCTTTTACCTGTAGGTCATACGCTCTTTTTAAAGCGCCGGCGTATTTTTTATTGGAGAATACCGCTAATACGCTGGTATCACTGGATTCCTGAAAGTACCTGATAATATTCTCGGCGTTCGTACCGGAGCCTGAAGCAAAAATGACAATCTTCTTTCTGGTCGTATTTCTTTTGTCACTCAAAATAAGGCTGTTAACAATTATTAGGATGTAAAATTAACTGCTTTGAGTGAATTTATGTAAATTACCATCACATTTTTGGAGTAAAAATCGGTTTTAAAATAAAAGTTTTTATTTTTGCCACCTAATCAAAATTAAAATAAAAAATTATGTCAGACATTGCATCAAGAGTAAAAGCTATAATCGTTGACAAATTAGGAGTTGACGAGAATGAAGTTGTAAACGAAGCCAGCTTCACCAACGACTTGGGTGCTGATTCACTAGACACAGTTGAATTGATCATGGAATTCGAAAAAGAATTCGACATTCAGATTCCAGACGATCAGGCAGAAAACATTGCAACTGTAGGTCAGGCAATTTCATATATCGAAGACGCTAAAAAATAAATCATAGACACCATATGGAGTTGAAGCGAGTAGTAGTTACAGGCCTTGGAGCCTTAACCCCAATTGGTAACAATTTAGAGGAATATTGGGAAGGACTTAAAAGTGGAAAAAGTGGTAGCGCGCCTATCACTTATTTTGATACTGAAAAGTTCAAGACTAAATTCGCATGTGAACTCAAAAATTTTAATCCTTTAGATCATTTTGATCGCAAGGAGGCCCGAAAACTTGATAGGTTCGCTCAGTATGCAATGGTATCTGCAGACGAAGCTATCGAGGATTCTGGTATAGACCTTGAAACGGTAGACAAATATCGCGTTGGCGTTATTTGGGGTGCCGGCATAGGTGGACTGGAAACTTTCCAGAATGAAGTCATTAACTTCGCTGAAGGTGATGGTACTCCAAGATTCAATCCTTTCTTTATTCCGAAGATGATAGCAGATATTGCCCCGGGTAATATTTCTATCAAACACGGATTTATGGGAGCAAATTATACTACAGTATCGGCATGTGCATCGTCTGCAAACGCAATGATAGACGCACTTAACAACATTAGGTTGGGATACAGTGATGTAATTGTTTCAGGAGGATCTGAAGCTGCTGTGACACTGGCAGGAATGGGTGGATTTAACGCAATGCATGCCCTTTCTACCAGAAACGAAAGCCCGGAGACAGCCTCAAGACCATTCGATTCCACAAGGGACGGATTTGTTCTTGGCGAAGGAGCTGGAGCTCTTATTCTAGAAGAATATGAGCACGCTAAAGCAAGAGGAGCTAAGATTTATGCTGAATTGCTTGGCGGTGGTCTTTCTTCAGACGCTTATCACATGACTGCTCCGCATCCGGAAGGAGATGGAGTTGTTGCTGTAATGAAAAACTGCCTTAAGAATGCAGGTTTAAAACCAGAGGACGTAGATGTGATCAATACACATGGTACTTCTACGCCACTTGGGGATGTAGCTGAACTAAAGGCTATTTCCAAGGTATTTGGAGATCATGCTAAGAACATGAATATTAATTCAACGAAATCAATGACCGGTCACCTTCTTGGTGCTGCTGGAGCCATTGAAGCAATTGCGTCGATACTTTCAATGAAATATAGTTTGATCCCGCCTACCATCAACCATGAGAACATTGATGAAAATATTGATCCTGAACTTAATCTAACCCTGAACAAAGCTCAGGAAAGAGAAGTCAAGATCGCTATGAGTAACACGTTTGGTTTTGGAGGTCATAATGCCTGTGTAGTATTTAAAAAATTAGACGAATAGACCATGAGCGTCATTCGTAACATATTAAATTCCCGCTCTTATAAAGGCGGGAATTTTTTTAATATCCTAACTCAAATCCTGGGTTTTAAACCAAAGACACTTTCTCCATATAAAAAGGCATTTACCCATCGCTCTCTTAATCGAAGAGATGAAGATGGTAATGCCATCAACTTTGAACGACTGGAATTTCTTGGCGATGCCATGCTTAGTGCGGTGATCGCTTCTCATCTATTTAGAGCAGTTCCCGGCGGTAATGAAGGCTATCTTACTAAAATGCGTTCCAAGGTGGTGAGTCGTAAGCACCTGAATGAACTAGGGAAAGACCTGGGTCTTATCGAACATGTTCAAACCAATATCCCTGTCACTCAATTTGGAGTGAATATTCATGGAAACCTGTTTGAAGCTCTCGTTGGTGCTATTTATCTTGATAGAGGTTATAAATATTGTGAACGCTTCATTTACGAGCGAGTGATAGATCCATATGTGGATATAGAACAACTGGAAGGAAAAGTAATTAGCTATAAAAGCCTGGTAATAGAATGGTGCCAGAAGGAAAAGAAGGAATTTGATTTCGAAGTCTACGAAGATACTGGGAATGATGAACTTAAACATTTCGCGGTAAAACTCCGAATTGAAAATCGGGTGGTAGCTAAGGCCAGGGCAACTTCAAAAAAGAAAGCTGAAGAGAAAGCATCGAAACGCGCTTACTACGCACTTCAGACTAAAATAAAATAATTTGCGAAATTAACGTAAACTATAACGTTTTCGTAGAAAATTATGAATTTTAGACCCCTAATATCTTCATTTCAGCAATGATATATTATCTTTAACCTTAAATTCCGAATTTGTGCTTATGCATAAGGAACTGCTTGAGTTTGAAGATGAGAGCTTTCAATTGATCGCGATCTACTCTTCTTTAGAGGGGTATAGAATGGCTTATTTAATTAATAAGAATTTGCGAACAAAGCTGGAGAGAGAGGCAACAGACATTGATTTTAATCATTCTGAATATCACGCCTTTTATGCTCTTTACTCTTTCAAAGACCCAAAAGCTTACTACAGCGTTGAACTGGTTACCAATAAGTTCAAGGGAGAACCGAAAAGGATTCTAAGTACAGGTTCCCTTTTTAATGAGGAAAAGTTCAGTTCAAAAGAAATTAACCTTATACCTGAATATAGTAAAGTTGATTTTTTTCTTAAGATAAGCGAGGAAATTCTACCTAAAGAATTCATCAGGATTCTGAACAAGATTAATCAAATTCCAGGAGTACAGGCAGCTTACGCTATAGAAGTGGATAAGCTGAAGAACAAACAAAATCTAATTTTCGAATAATGCCGACCAACAAGAAAACCAAAATAGTTGCCACACTGGGCCCTGCAACCAGTAGCAAAGATACTTTAAAGAGAATGTTGCAGGAAGGTGTCAACGTATTTCGTATCAACTTTTCACATGCAGATTATGAAGATGTGAAAGAACGGGTGCAGATGATTAGAGAACTTAACGAGGAAGAAGGTTTCAATGCCGCGATCCTTGCCGATCTTCAGGGTCCAAAACTTCGTGTTGGAGTCATGAAGGAAGAAGTTGTGGTTTCTGAAGGTGACCATATCACGTTTGTAACTGGAAAACCTTTCAAAGGCACTTCTGAACGGGTGTACATGAACTACGAAACTTTTCCGCAGGATGTTAAAGCCGGGGAAAGAATACTGCTGGATGATGGAAAACTGATCTTCGAAGTGGTTAAAACCAACAAGAAAGATGAGGTTACTACCAAAGTTATCCAGGGTGGACCATTAAAATCAAAAAAAGGTGTAAACCTTCCAAATACAAATATCTCTTTGCCTGCGCTTACAGAGAAAGATGTCAAGGATGCCAAATTTGCCTGCGAACTTGCTGTGGACTGGATGGCACTTTCTTTCGTAAGACATGCTGAAGATCTTATGGAACTTCAGAAATTGATCAATGAGCATTCAGAATTCAAAATTCCGATCGTTGCTAAGATCGAAAAACCTGAAGGTGTAGAGAATATTGATAAGATCGTTGCTTATTGTGACGGACTTATGGTAGCACGTGGAGATCTGGGTGTGGAAATTCCTGCTCAGGAAGTTCCTCTAATTCAGAAGAAACTGGTACTTACAGCTAAGAAAGCACGAATCCCGGTGATCATCGCAACTCAAATGATGGAAACCATGATCACTAGCCTTACGCCTACCAGAGCAGAAGTGAACGATGTTGCGAATTCGGTAATGGATGGAGCAGATGCTGTGATGCTTTCCGGAGAAACTTCCGTAGGACAATATCCGGTACAGGTCATTCAGAAAATGGCGCAGATCCTGGAAAGTGTAGAGAATTCTCCACTTATTAAGGTGCCACACGAACCACCGCACGTAAGAACGAAAAGATATATTACTAAATCTGTTTGTTATCACGCAGCGCACATGGCTAACGAGATCAAGGCTAAAGCGATCTGTACGTTAACTAATAGTGGTTATACGGCATTCCAGATCTCTGCATGGAGACCAGAAGCTCATATTCTTGTATTTACATCGAACAGAAGGATTCTTAACCAATTGAGCCTCTTATGGGGTGTGAAAGCCTTCTTCTACGATAAGTTCGTGAGTACAGATGAAACTATTGACGATATTAACGATATGGCGAAACAATATAAATTCGTGGAAATTGGAGACTTTACGATTAACCTTGCCGCAATGCCAATTACCGCTAAGGGAATGGTGAATACGCTAAGAGTTTCTGAAATAGAATAGAACCTTTCAAGTTTAGATATAACGACCGGGTATCTGCAAAAGCAGGTATCCGGTTTTTTAATGGTGAAAATATCGGTCACCGATATCCAGATCTTCCCGAACAAGAATATCTTTGATCAATCTACTCTTATTTCCGTATTGATTATGCCTGAATACAACCTCTAGTGTGTCCATAGTTAACTTCAGGATCTTGAAGTCTTTGTATTCTTTACTGGTACTTAGGAGTTCGGGAATTTGCGGACTCGTAATTCGCAGATAAGGTTCGTTTTTTGCCCCTTTCTTAAATTCCCAGGTGCCAACGAGACTCGGTCCACAATTCTTATTTTCGCCATTAATGTCTCGAACGCTATGATCATTTGAAAAACTCTGGCGACACTCCATAAAACATGGTCCCATGTTCATTCGAACGTTGTTGTTGGAACGCCTTGCGAGTTTCCATGTCTTTGCATCGTCACCCGCTAGTAAGATCGCGGTATTTTTCGGCAACTCGTATACCTGATCTTCCTGGCAGGATATCATGCCAATCATAATAAATATCAACAGCAATTTCTTAGTCATTAAAATTTAAATTTCAGTTGGACGAGGATTTCCTTTTCTTCTTCTTTCGTATCCGCCTTTTCAGTATTGAGATTGGATAGCGAAATGCCTAATAATCGTACTGAATTTTTCATTTTTTCCTGATATAATAATTCTTTGGCTATTTCGAGAATGAGTTCTTTACTGGAAATATAGTAGTTAATCGTTTTGCTTCTGGTTTGCTGGGTAAAATCACTGTATTTGATCTTTAAAGTAATTGTTTTCCCGGCAACATCAGATCTTTTGAGTCTGCGTTCTATCTCTTCAGCGATATTCTGAAGTTTCTCCAACATGAAGATTTCAGAAGAAATATTCTCATTAAAAGTTCTTTCAGCTCCGAGCGATTTTCGGGTTCTGTGCGGTTTTACTTCACTATGATGAATGCCGCGCACTACTCTGTAAAAATGTCTGCCGCTCTTTCCAAAATGTTCACTCAGATATTCTTCTGTTTTAGACTTCAAATCTTTACCGTTAAAGATGCCGAGCCGATACATTTTTTCAGCAGTTACTTTTCCCACACCATAGAATTTTCTAATGTCGAGGTCTTCCAGGAATTGCAAAACTTCTTCCGGAGCTACTGTTTTTTGTCCGTTTGGTTTATTAACATCACTGGCGACCTTGGCGATGAATTTGTTCACAGATATTCCTGCGGAAGCGTTTAAACCAGTTTTTTCCTTGATCTGGTCTCTTATCTTTTTAGCGATAAGCGTCGCACTCATCAGGCCTTTTTTGTTCTCGGTAACATCAAGATATGCTTCATCCAGGGACAAGGGCTCGACCAGGTCTGTATACTCATAAAAGATCTCCCTGATCTGTGCTGAAATTTCGCGGTATCTTTCAAAGTTTGATTTCACAAAGATAAGATCGGGGCAATTCCTTTTGGCCATCACGCTGCTCATCGCGCTTCGCACACCAAATTTCCGGGCTTCATAACTAGCTGCGCTTACCACTCCGCGTTGTGAACTTCCACCTACTGCGACTGGCTTACCCCGAAGTTCGGGATTGTCCAATTGCTCGACTGAAGCATAGAAGGCATCCATATCTACATGGATAATTTTGCGAAGTTTTTCCACCTTGCAAATTTAAGTAATATCTTAGTCTAATTAATAGCTACTGCAATGGAACAGGCGAAAACAGCAATCATCCTGGGAGCTACCGGTCTAACCGGTGGAATTCTTTTAGATAAATTAATTAAGGATGATCGTTATAGAAAAATCAAGGTTTTTGGAAGAAATCATGTGTCTCAAAAAAGTGAAAAGATCGAGGAATATCTCATTAATCTTTTTGAACTTGAGAAAGTTCAGGAACTATTTACCGGAGATGAGGTGTTCTGCTGTATAGGAACTACAAAAAGTAAAACTCCAGATAAGGAATTGTATCGAAAAATTGATTTTGGAATTCCTGCGACCGCAGCCAAATTAGCTAGAAGGAATAAAGTTGACACCTTTATGGTCATCTCAGCTTTGGGTGCAGATGAGGAAAGTAATATCTTTTATAATAAGGTAAAAGGAGAAATGGAAGGTGCAGTAATGGAACAGAAAATTTCAAATACTTACATACTACAACCATCTTTGATCGCTGGTGACAGGGCAGAGAACAGGTTCATGGAATCCATATTTATTAAATTAATGAAATTGGGCAATCACTTGCTTATTGGAAATCTTAAAAAGTACCGAAGTATAGAACCAGAAGAGATAGCCAATGCCATGCAATATCTGGCAAATCATCCCTATGAAAGCGGAAGAATCGAATCTGATAAGATCAAGGCTTTCAGCAACACTTCAGCATGATAGAAATAGAAAGAAAATTTTTAATTACTTCAGAAGCATATAAAAGTGAAGCCAGTAGTAAAACATTATTCGTTCAGGCTTATTTAAATACGCATCCGGAAAGAACCATCCGCATACGCATCAAAGCTGAAAAGGCATTTATGACCATCAAAGGAAAAAGCTCTGAAAATGGCGTTTCCCGATACGAATGGGAGAAGGAAATACCGGTTAATGAAGCTGAAGAACTGCTTAAACTTTGTGAACCCAGCAAAATTGAAAAGTACCGTCATCTCGTGAAAGCTGGAGCACATGTTTTTGAAGTAGACGAATTTCTTGGAGAAAATAATGGACTTACGATCGCAGAAGTGGAACTAAGCACTGAAAATGAACATTTTATAAAACCAGAATGGCTGGGTGAGGAAGTAACCGGCGACCATAAATATTACAATTCACAGCTTATTCTTAATCCATATAAAAACTGGGAAAAATGAAAAATCTAGTATTAGTAGCAATCCTGTCCTTATTCTTATCCTGTGATCAATCTGCCAACAACTCTTCTGAAGAAATCGTAGAAAATACGAAGGATACAACCGTAATAAAAAGCGCTGATGTAAGATCCATTGAAGAAGATCTTAAAAAGAAAGGTTACCAGACTTTTAGTTATATGGAAGGAGATACCACATATCTAATGCAGCAGTATTATATGGTTTTCTTGAAATCGGGTCCTACAAGAGGCCAGGATTCTACCGAGGCTGCAGAACTTCAAATGAAGCATATGGCTCATCTGGAGCGTATGGCCACTGAAGGTTATACCAGTTTAACGGGACCTATGGGAGATGATGGTGACCTTCGTGGAATCGTAGTTTTTAATACTGCGACTCAAGCCGAAGCAGATAGCCTGGCAAATTTAGATCCCATGGTGAAAGCTGGCAGACTAAAAGTTGAAATACATCCATGGTGGGCGGCCAAAGGAGGAAAGCTTAAATAGAATTGATTTTACTTACAATATCGTGTTTGGGTAATAAGCCTGACTGTCTCCAGAATTGTTTCCCATCCTTGAAGAGGATTATGGTGGGAACACCTCTAACCTGGTATTTCGAAGCCAGTTCCTGGTTCTTGTCCACATCGATCTTCACGATCTTTACACCTTCCCCAAGATCGTTTTTCACTTCTTTAAGTATAGGCGCCAAAGATTTGCACGGTCCACACCAGTCGGCATAAAAATCTACCAGTACTGGTGTATCTCCGGAAATAATATCACTAAAACTACTTTTCATGTTTTTCTTTTAAAGTTAAGAAATGCCTGGTCTTAATTATTTTAAAATCAGGTTAAAAAGTACCTACGATCCCTACCCGGCCAAGACCTACCTGCATTTTCCAGCTTATTTTATTGGGATTCTGTACTCCGTAGTTTCGTTCGTTCTTCAGGTATTTATCTATACTGTCCACAACCGCAACGCTAATTGCAAGACTAAGTCCAACATCGGTAAGCCAGTGTGCACCAGACCAAAGCCTGGAAACCGGCGAGACCATTCCAACTCCAATAAGTCCAGCCTTTACAAAAGGATTATCGAACTGCTTGGATAAAGCATACAGTGTTGTAAAGGAGAGGATCGTATGCCCAGATGGAAAGGAGTGGTATTTTCCTTCACTGCTGAAAGGGTCAAAACTCCCTTTGCCTTCGCCACCTGTGGGTCTGGCTCTTCCTACTATGGTCTTGGAAATCGACTGAATGATTCCGGAAGCAGTAGCTGCAGAGATCATCAAAACCCCTGTTTGTCTTATTTTCTCATTCTTGGTGAATAAACCAACCAGGTAAACCGCACCAGTTACTCCGTAATTATTTTGCGGACTCCCAAAATACCATCCAAAATCCTTTACAAGTTCAGGAGCATCTTCGCCCTGATCCATAAAGTATTCACTGGTTTCTTCATCGAAAATGTAAAGGGCAGCGGTACCGGCAACTACAGCTCCGGCCGTGATAAAATCATCTTTTTGCCATCTAAGGGGAGAAGAATAGGTGTTCTTTATTCCGCCAAAAGCACTGGCACCGTCGTATTTTAGAAGTTCCCAGGTGGTGGGAATACTATCATTTTCTGGTTCTGGCTTATCTGTATCCTGAGAATAGGTAAAAGAAGAGATAGTCAAAAACACCAAACAGAAACAAAGGGATTGTAATTTTCTAAGCATATTATAATTTTAAAAAGTGACCTCAA
>NZ_CAJWRQ010000093.1 GCF_913046405.1 uncultured Christiangramia sp. | reverse complement strand
TCTCTTCGCTGATCGGCAATTCCCTGACCCTGTAAGCGCTTACTCTCGGCTTCAGCCCGGGCTTTGGCGACGATCTTGATACGATCTGCTTCAGCATCATATTCTGCTGCAACCTTTTCTCTTTCCGCAGCATTAATCCTGTTCATGGCTGCTTTTACCTGTACATCAGGATCTATATCTGTAACCAGGGTTTTGATGATATCATATCCATAAGACTGCATCGCTTCGTTCAATTCACGGTTTACAGCAATGGCTATGTCATCCTTACGCTCAAAAACATCATCCAGCTTCATTTTAGGCACTTCTGCACGCACAACGTCGAAAACATAGGCTGTTATCTGGTCATGCGGACTTTCAAGCTTGTAGAAGGCATCATACACATTATCTTTTCTAACCTGGAATTGTACAGAAATTTTCAGCTTTACAAATACATTGTCCTTTGTTTTAGTTTCCACCAGAACATCAAGTTGCTGAACTTTTAGATTAATCCTTCCTGCTACCTGATCAATGAGCGGAACTTTCAATTGTAATCCGGAATTCCGGATACTGGTAAACTTTCCGAAGCGCTCTACTACTGCTGAAGTTTGCTGCCGAACTACAAAGATTCCGGAGAAGATAAGCAGCAACAGAAAAATGGCGAATATGGGTATTAAGACAAAATTTATCATGCTAATAGAATTTTTACTGAAAATAGGCATTCTTCAGCATTTAATCAGCATAAAAAAAGCTGGTAAGATCAAATTTCTTACCAGCTTAAATAATATTCAGGATCAATTATCCCAGAGTTTCAATGGCTTTAGTAAGCCTGCTTAAAGTTTGTTGTTTTCCAATATAGCTTGCGATTTCATAAACGTCTGGACCTTGTAATGCTCCAACCAGTGCGAGACGCAAGGGCATCATCACTTTTCCAAAACCAATCTCCTTACTTTTAATCCAGTTCTTGACATCAGCCTGCAGTTGTTCGGTTTCAAAATTATCTTGTCCTTCCAGAAAGGTTTTTAATTCGTTCATCAATTCTGCTGAACCTTCTTTCCATGCTTTTTTAGCATCTTTTGGCTCGAAAGAAGTAGGGGAGACGAAGAAGAAATATCCCTGATCCCACAGATCTTCTACAAACACTGCTCTTTCTTTTATCAAGGAAACAACGTTTTTAACATAGGATTCTTCTACCATGATCTCTTTTTCCTTCAGGAGCTTTTGAAATTCCTTTGTAACCTGCGATTCATCTGCTTCCTGCATATAATGCTGCTGGAACCATTTTGTTTTTTCCGGATCAAATTTAGCACCTCCTTTATGAACCCGTTCCAGTTCAAAAGCCTTAGTTAACTCTTCAAGACTAAAAAATTCCTGCTCAGTTCCTGGATTCCAGCCTAAAAATGCCAGCATGTTTACCACCGCTTCAGGGTAATAACCATCTTCTTTGTATCCTGCAGAAACATCGCCTGATGCGGGATCTTTCCACTCAAGAGGAAATACCGGGAAGCCCATTTTTTCACCATCTCGTTTGCTTAATTTCCCTTTACCCTGAGGTTTCAGAATAAGTGGTAAATGAGCGAATTCTGGTGCGGTCCATCCAAACGCACGATAGAGCAAATAGTGTAGAGCCAGAGAAGGCAGCCATTCCTCACCACGAATTACATGTGTGATCTCCATTAAATGGTCATCCACGATATTGGCGAGGTGATAGGTTGGCATTCCATCACTTTTAAATAAAACTTTATCATCCAGAATATTGGAATCAATTTCCATTTCACCGCGAATCACGTCCTTTAAATGTAAGGTTTCATCCTGCGGAGATTTGAACCTGATCACATATGCATCCCCATTTTCAATTTTCTCCCTGGTTTCTTCGGAAGAGAGTGTAAGGGAATTATTGAGCTTTTCTCTGTTATGCCAGTTATAAATAAAGGTTTTACCCTTTTCTTCGTGATCCTTTCTATGTGCGTCCAGCTCTTCTGAAGTATCAAAAGCATAGTAAGCATTTCCAGAAGCTATCAATTCTTCTGCATAAGCGCGATACTTGTCTTTTCTCTCGCTCTGCCTGTATGGTCCAAAACCTTTTTCCTTGCCCGGTCCTTCATCGTAAGGTATTCCGCACCAGTTTAAGGATTCGATAATATAATCTTCAGCTCCATCCACGTACCTGTTTTGATCTGTATCCTCAATACGAAGAACGAAATCACCACCATGTTTTTTGGCAAATAGATAATTGTATAAAGCGGTTCTTACACCACCAATATGCAACGGTCCCGTAGGGCTCGGAGCAAATCTTACTCTAATTTTAGAAGACATAAAAAGTGAATTTTCAAGCAAAGATACAACCTTATTCAAGCAATCCTAAACTCAGCCAACTACTAATTAAAGTGTCTTAATTGTCGTATTTTTAAACAAACTATAGAATTAGTGACCAGTAATTTTGATCGCATACTTTCCAGGCTTGATGCTTTCGTTCGAAAATATTATTTCAGCCAGATACTAAAGGGCATGATGCTCTTTGCAGGTATCGGGTTGTTGTATTTTCTCCTTACCGCAAGCCTCGAGCACTTTTTCTGGTTTAGTGAATCTGTGAGAGCATTTCTATTCTGGTTATTTATTTCAATAGAAATTATCCTGTTCATTTACTTTATTGGGTTCCCTCTTTTGAAACTTTTTAAACTTCGGAAGGGAATAAATAAAGAACAGGCTTCAGAAATTATAGGAACACATTTTCAGGAAATAGGAGATAGGTTACTCAATTTATTACAACTTGATCGTACTTCTGAAAGATCTGAATTACTTATTGCAAGCATCGATCAAAAAGCTGAAAGTCTAAAGATCTTTAATTTTTCAGAAGCAATTGAGCTAAAGAAGAACTTCAAATTTTTACCGGTGGTCATTCTTCCTGTGCTGATCATACTTGCCTTATGGATCTCTAATAACTCTCATGTTTTTACTGATGGATTTGATCGAATAAGTAATTATAATCAGGTTTATGAAGAACCAGCTCCATTTCAATTTATAATACTGAATGATAAACTGGAAACATTTCAGAATTCAGATTTTGAACTGGTAGTACAGATTGAAGGAGAACAGATTCCTGCCGAGTTGCACCTTATCACAGATGACTATAAACGTATCCTGACTGCTGAAGGGCATGGACGCTTCATCTATAATTTTATAGATGTAGACGACTCTTTAAATTTCAAATTAAAAGGTGCTGATATAAGTTCTAGGACTTATAAGTTAAAGGTTTTGGCTTTACCGTTGATCACGAATATGGATGTTGAGGTGAATTACCCCAATTATCTAAATTTTGATGACCAGGTATTCAAAGGTATAGGATCCTTTCAGGTGCCTGAGGGTTCAAAATTATCCTGGAACTTCTCAACTGTAGCTACAGATTTTGTGCAATTTGAAAGTAATGATTCAGTCCGAAACCTACAAGTAAGTCAGCATCAAGCTGAAATAGAGCAACATATATTTAGAGATTTTAATTATTCAGTTAGTTCTTCCAATGCTAATAAAACTGATCATGAAAAGTTAGATTTTCTAATTGAAGTCGTTCGCGATCATAATCCTGAAATAAGCTTGCAACACACAAAAGATAGCTTAGAGTCACAGAATACTTATATAAAAGGTCGGGTAGAGGATGATCATGGTCTTTCCAGCTTGCAGTTGGTATATTATCCGCAGGATTCGATTCAGAAAAAGCGTATTCAAAAGTTAGATGTTAGCTCAGCTCTTGTAGATGAATTCTACTATAGCTTTCCAAATGAATTGGACCTCGAACCTGGTATATCATATTCTTATTATTTTGAAGTCTTCGACAATGATGGTGTAAATGGCGCTAAATCAAGCAGGTCAGAGATCCTTAACTTCCGAATGATTACCCAAACTGAAAAGGAAGATCAAAACCTGGAGAAACAACAAAACTCTATCGAAACATTTTCCGAAGAACTGGAAGAATTTAGAAAAGATGCGAATGAACTTGAAGAGCTGCAAAGAATAGATAAGGAGAATAGAAACCTGAATTACAATGAGAAGCAGCGCCTGGATCAATTTTTAGAAAGGCAAAAGATTCAGAATAAGCTCATGCAAAAGCATAGCAAGGAACTTCAGCAAAGCATAGAAGAACAATCTAATGAGCAACCATCTTCTAGTAAAGAAGATTTACAAAAAAGGCTTGATGAGAACGAAAGGAGTCTAAAGGCGAATGAGGAATTATTGAAGGAACTTCAGGAGTATTCAAATAAAATCGAGGAAGAAAATCTAGGAGAAAAGTTGGAGGATCTGTCTAAGAAAAATAAGAACAATGAGCGCAATCTTGAGCAACTTTTAGAACTAACCAAACGATATTATATTGAAGAGAAACAGCGAAAGATAGCAACGGATCTAAATCGTCTTGCAGATGAACAGGAGAAATTTTCAAACGAATCTGAATCAACTTCAGAAGAACAGAAAAATCTTAATAATGAGTTCGATAGGATTCAGCAGCAAATGGATGCTTTGTCCAAGGATAACCAGCAATTAAAGAAACCAAAATCCTTAGCTCGCGATGAAGCAATAGAAAAGGAAATTTCAGAAGATCAAAAGAAGGCATCAGAAAAATTGCAACAGCAAAAGAATGCCAGCCAGGAACAAAAGAATGCTGCTAAGAAAATGCGACAATTGAGTGCTAAAATGCAACAATCCGGTATGCAGGCAGACATGCAGAAGTTGGAAGCAGATGCTAAGGTTTTACGTAAAATTTTAAATAATCTGGTAAGGTTTTCTTTGATACAGGAAGAACTGTTAGAGGACTTTAAAAGTATCAAACAAACAAGTCCGGCTTACGCAAACAAACTAAATGAGCAGAGTGAACTACGAGAGAACTTCGAACATATTGATGATAGTATTTACAGCCTCGCGCTACAAAATCCAATGTTCTCAAGTAAAATAACTTCCAAGCTTACAGATATAGATTTTGATATTGAAAAGTCGCTGGAAAGACTAGCTGAAAATCAAATAGGGCAGGGTACCGCTAGTCAGCAATATGTTGTCACCGGGGCAAATGATCTTGCAGTCATGCTTTCTGATATTCTGAATTCTATGCAGGATATGATGTCCAATCCGCAATCTGGTTCTGGTGATGGACAGGAATTTCAATTGCAACAGATCATTGATGAGCAAAAGGAACTTCAGCAGGATATGCAACAAAACATGGACATTCCTGAGAAATCAGGAAAGCCTGGTCAGAAAAATTCTGGTGAGATATTTGAAATTTATAAACGTCAGCAAAACATCAGAAGGAAACTAGATGAATTAATGGAAAATGGCTCATCGGACGCTCTCGAGAAGAAGATGGAACAAATTGAGGAGGATCTTTTGGAGAAGGGTTTTGATGGGAAAGCCCTTGAAAGAATGAAGCAGTTGGACTATGAATTAATGAAAATGAAGAACGCTGCGCAAAAACAGGGATTTGATAATAATAGGAAAGCAAACATGAATACTCTGATCTATGAGAACAGGCTTCAAAACCAGATAAATACCGCTAAAGAATATTTCCAATCAACTGAAATTTTAAACAGACAAGTCTTACCTTTGCAGCAAATTTACAGATCTAAGGTTAAGGAATATTTTGGTAAAAGGAACGATTAATTTTTTCAATGAAAACAACTTCAGCCTGAAGGATGAGGTATTATTTCAAAACTGGTTATTCAGGCTTGCTGAATCTGAGCATAAGAATATAGGCGAGATCAATTACATTTTTTGTGATGACGATTACTTATTGGAGATCAACCAGAATTATTTAGATCATGATACCTATACAGATATTATCAGCTTTGACAATACTGTAGGTAATTCTTTAAACGGAGATATTTTCATAAGTACAGAGAGAGTAGAGGAGAATGCTGCGGAATTTAATGTAGATTTTCTTCAGGAACTTAAAAGAGTAATAGCTCATGGTATGTTACACTTATGTGGATATAAGGATAAATCTGAAAGTGAGAGTGAATTAATGCGACGTAAGGAAGACGAGAAAATGGAAATGTTCCACGTGGAACAATCGTAATGAAAAGAGGATTTTATGTTCGATAAGGAATATGATGTTATAGTAATAGGAGCTGGTCACGCAGGAAGTGAAGCTGCCGCCGCTGCCGCTAATATGGGTAGTAGTACGCTTTTAATAACAATGAATTTGCAGAATATTGCTCAAATGAGCTGTAACCCTGCTATGGGTGGTATCGCAAAAGGTCAGATCGTAAGAGAAATAGATGCAATGGGTGGTTATAGTGGAATTGTGAGTGATACTAGTGCTATCCAGTTTAAGATGTTGAATAAATCTAAAGGACCTGCAATGTGGAGTCCTCGTGTTCAAAGTGATCGTATGCGTTTTGCTGAAGACTGGCGTTTAAAGCTGGAGCAAACCCCAAATCTTGATTTTTATCAGGAGATGGTAGCAGGTTTGATTATCGAAAATGATAGGATTACTGGCGTAAGAACTTCCCTAGGTCTGGAAGTTCGTGCTAAATCTGTTATATGTACTAATGGAACATTTTTAAACGGACTCATCCATATAGGTGATAAGCAATTTGGTGGTGGTAGAGCAGGGGAAAGAGCTGCTACTGGAATTACCAAGGATTTGATTGACGTTGGATTTGAAGCTGGAAGAATGAAAACAGGAACTCCTCCGCGTGTGGATGGTAGATCTCTGGATTATTCTCAAATGACCGAGCAACCTGGTGATGAAATCCCTTCCAAATTTTCTTATTCTAATGAGACTAAGCCATTGGAAAAACAACGTAGCTGTTATATGACCTACACTTCTAATGAAGTGCATGAGATCCTCAAAGATGGTTTTGATCGATCTCCAATGTTTAACGGACGTATAAAAAGTCTTGGTCCTAGATACTGTCCTTCCATAGAGGATAAGATCAATAGATTTGCAGACAAAGACAGACATCAGTTGTTTGTAGAACCCGAAGGTTGGAATACTGTTGAAGTTTATGTAAATGGTTTTTCGACTTCACTTCCGGAAGATGTTCAATTTAAAGCTTTACGATCTGTAGCTGGATTTGAGAATGTGAAATTCTTCAGACCTGGTTACGCAATAGAATATGATTATTTTCCACCAACTCAGTTGAAGCATACTTTGGAGACCAAGCTTATTGACGGTTTATATTTTGCTGGACAGATCAATGGAACTACAGGTTACGAGGAGGCGGCTTGTCAGGGCATGATGGCTGGTATTAATGCAGCTCTAAAAGTGCAGGAAAAAGAAGAATTTATTCTGAAGCGTAACGAGGCATATATTGGTGTTCTTATAGATGATCTAATCACAAAAGGTACAGAAGAACCTTATCGAATGTTCACTTCAAGAGCGGAGTATAGAACTCTATTAAGACAGGATAATGCCGACTTCAGGTTAACTGAAAAATCTTATAATATCGGTCTAGCTTCGGTAGAACGGATGAGGAAAATGGAGGAAAAGAAAGAGAAATCTTTTAAGTTCGTTCAGCATCTAAAAGATCTTAGTGTAGTCCCAGAAGAAGCTAATCCTGTTTTGGAGAAAAGAAATTCTTCTCCCATGAAACAAAGTGATAAAGTCTTTAAAGTATTTTCAAGACCACAAATCACAATGGAAGACGTACGTAGTTTTTCTGGAGTAAATGAGTTTATTTTTGAGAATGACCTTAACAATGAGATGATAGAGCAAACTGAAATTCAGGTTAAGTATTCTGGATATATCGAGAAGGAGAAAAATAATGCCGATAAGCTAAATCGTTTGGAGAATGTACGTATTCCATCAAACTTTGATTATTCCAGTATAAAAAGTATGTCATACGAAGCCAGGGAGAAACTAAAGAAAGTACAACCTGCTACCGTTTCTCAAGCCTCTAGAATTAGTGGAGTAAGTCCTAACGACATTTCAGTATTATTGGTTTACATGGGTCGGTAATTTGCTCATGTTCCACGTGGAACAATTAGTATTTTGATAGAATCGAATAAGTTTAAATCAGCTCCGGAAACGCAGGAAATTATACTTACCTGTAAAGATCATCTTGTATCGCAGGAATGCTTTTCTATATTGGAAAGCGAACCTGGGATTTTAAAAACATCTCCTGTCCCAGAGAAATTACCGGCATATTATAAGAGTGATCGCTACATATCTCACACCGATTCAGAAGAAAATTTTCAGGATAAAATCTATCAGTTTGTAAAGTCTAAAATGCTTTTGAAAAAAGCAAAGTGGATTGAACAGGAAACCGCGGGATGTAAACTTCTGGACTACGGTGCGGGAACCGGTGATTTTCTCGCTTACATGAAAAATAGAAACTGGAATGTTTTTGGGGTGGAACCAAATGAAGATGCCAGGGATTTAGCTTCGAGAAAAGGAATCACAATTGAGGACAATCTGGATAGGTTGGATGCTAGAACATTTGATGTCATTACCCTCTGGCATGTACTGGAACATATTCCAGATTATGAGGAAGTGCTGAAAAGACTGGTAGCTAAATTGAACAAAAATGGGCTACTTATAATTGCGGTTCCTAACCATAGATCTTATGATGCTTATTACTATCAAAGTCATTGGGCTGCCTGGGACGTTCCAAGACATCTCTGGCATTTTTCGAGAAGCGGTATTTCTCAACTTTTGAAATCGAACGACCTTATTCACGTCTGCGAAAAACCATTAATTTTCGATTCCTTCTATGTGAGTCTATTAAGCGAGGAGAATCAAAAATCAAAGCCTTCTAAAATTAATGCATTCTGGCGCGGTCTAATCTCCAACCTTAAAGCAAGATCTACCGGAGAATACTCTTCCATCGCCTATTTTTACAGAAAGTCATAAATAAGCTTATTTGAGCTGTTTTAAGAGCAGTATATATGTTCTCATGATATCATTCCTGGAAAATTGCTTAAAGGCTCTTAAAACGAATCTAAATACTTCATTATTTATAAGTTAATCTTATAATCTTTGTGTATTTGATTAATCTTATCGATAACAACTCTTCAAACTCCTATTTTACTCTAAGATTAGTTTCTTACCTTTGCCAATCAAATTTTTTAACTATGATCAAAAAAGTTTTCGGAATTGCTGCAGTTGCAATTTTAATGGTATCCTGTAACGAGCAAAAAACAGCTTATGTAGATACTAAAGTATTGGTACAGGAGTATAAAGAGATGAAAGAAGTGGAAGCTGAGTTCACTTCCAAATCAGACTCAGTGCGTCAACAACTGGATTCTGTTGCAAAATCTTTCCAGGAAGAAGTTCAGGCTTACCAGTCTGAAATGAATTCTATGTCTGATGCTCAGAGACAGGAAAAAGAACGTACACTTATGCAAAAACAGCAAATGCTACAACAACAACAGCAAATGCAAAGTAATCGTCTTAGAGAGCAAAGTACGGCCGCTATGGATTCTTTAGTTGAAAAGGTAAAGGGATACGTGAAAGACTACGGAAAGGATAATGGATATACATATATTTTTGGTTCCAATGAATCGGCAAATATTATGTATGCTGAAGAAGGTCTTGATATTACCCAGGATGTCCTCGCTGAATTAAACGAGCAATACGGTGGATCTGATGTTGCTACTGAAGAAAATGAAGAAGTAGAAGACTAATTTCTACGAATAGCTTATAAAGAAAAAGGCTCCTAACAAGGAGCTTTTTTTATTTAAATCCTTTTTTCTAGTTCATCATCCATACACCCAAGATACACACGATAAAGTATCCGGTAAGCGTAAATGCACCAGCATAATCTTTAGCCACTCTCTGTCCAAATAACAGCATAAGCAAGGTAACACATGCCAGAATTGAAGCTAGTAGCCCTAATCCAGAATCACCATTGGATATTAATGTGTAGATACCTGCAATTGCCAGAAGTCCTACTAGTACTTCGATCACCAGGATAATTCCAACCATGAGGGGAACCATTCCTGCCAGAAAGGTTTTTGAGAAATGTTCCTTTAGCCAACCAGTATTTCCACTCCAGTCCATCATCTTATCCACTCCAGATTGTAGGAATGTAATTAGAATGAATAGCAGTATTAGAATCTCAGTGATATAGGTATTCAGATTTTCCATAATTCGTTATTTTTTGTGTAGATATCGGGTTAGTTTAATAGAAAGATCGGTCAGAATAATTTTAGCATTTCCATTTCTACCAATATGATAAATGGCAGTTTCTATTGCTTCGGAAATTTCTCCAATATTCTTACCATTTATAAAAGTTGCAAATTTATCGAATTTAAAGACTTTCGGTTCGATATCAATATAAACTAAGTCTTTAGCCTTATAATTTAGCAACATTGCCTGTCTGAAGAAGTCGAGACAATATCGAAGGAAGCTTTTCTGAGTTTCGCGATTAAGAGACGCTATTTCATCACTCCAGGCTACTAGCTCCAATACTGTAGCTTTGTTCCCTTTAGCCTGAAATGCACTCCGTACCCATTGAATAAACCAGGCCTGAAACTGTTCGTCTCCCGCATCTTTTCTCAGGATATGCATTGCCCTGGTGTAATCCCCATTAGCTTGATGCGCAATCTTCCTGGCGATTTTTGGTTCGCAATCTTCTTTGCGAATTAGAAAATCTTCTATATCAGATTCTCCAAGAGGTGGAAAATGCAAACGCTGGCATCTGGACCTAATTGTTTGAATAATTTGTTCTTCAGCTTCAGTAACAAGTAAAAAGATGGTTTTACTTGGCGGCTCTTCTATCAATTTCAGCAACTTATTAGAAGCTTCATTGTTCATCTTTTCAGGCATCCAGATGATCATCACTTTAAATCCACCTTCATAACTTTTCAAGGAGAGTGATTTTACGATTTCATGAGCTTCATCTACACCAATTTTGCCCTGCTTGTTTTCAATTCCAAGACTCTGATACCAGTCATATAAACTTCCGTAGGGATTCATTTGAACAAACTGTCGCCATTCCTCGAGAAAATGTGAGGAAACGGGATGCTTTTTGATCTTTTCATTGGTTGCAACCGGGAATGCGAAATGCAGATCTGGATGAGAAAGATTATTGAATTTCAGATTGCAGGAAGCTGAACTTTCTAAATCATTTTCTCCACTAGTATTGCCACATAAAATATACTGAGCGTAGGCGATCGCCATGGGTAAAGTACCGCTACCAGCCTTTCCGGAAAAAAGTTGAGCATGCGGAATTCTTCTCCGGTCTGCCGTGGTTACAAGATGATTTTTTATATGCGGAAGGCCTATTATTTCTCTAAAAAGCATAGGCAAATATAAAATTATATAAGCTTTATTATCTTCGGAAAAATTTATATTTGTAACAAAGCAAACCTATGAAAACTATAGACGATTA
>NZ_CAJWRQ010000092.1 GCF_913046405.1 uncultured Christiangramia sp. | reverse complement strand
GTGGTTTTGTTCTTTATTGCCCAGGACGAGAGCGCAAACTCCTTGTCCAGATTGTTTTTTTCTTTCGCCATAATTGCTTAGTAATTCATGATTTTGACGGTTTGTCCCTCTTTTACACTACGTGCACCATCTTCGATGATCAGGTCACCATCTTTCAGGCCTTCCAATACTTCAATAGAATCTCCCTGAGATTTTCCGGTTTTTACGATTACTCTTTTAGCGACTGCTTTTTCACCTTCCACCTCATCTAAAACATATAAATATTGTTCTCCATCAGCATTTTCAGAAAGAATGTTCTGTGGGACCAGAATGGCGTTTTCACTGGTGTAATCGTTAATCTTTACTCTTGCAGTAAGGTTTGGTTTGATCTCTTTCTCCTTGTTTGGCACATCGATCTCGGCAGTAAAAGTTCGGTTATTAGGATTAATATAACTACCTACTTGCTTTACCTTGGTATCCACAGTTTTTCCAAGCACCGGGAAGGTCACTTCTACCGGCTTTCCCTGGGTTACGTTGGTAATATAGTTCTCTGGCACATCTGTCTTGATATACATATCGTCAAGATTTACGATCCTTAGAATTTGCGTCTGGCCGGGTGAAACCACATTTCCCTGCTCGGTAATAATCTCATCGATAGTTCCTGAAAAAGGTGCGCTTACAACAGATTTTGAAAGCTGACTCTTCATTTGCTTAACAGCGTTTACCTGTCCTTCATAATTGGATTTTGCCTGTAAATATTCAATTTCGCTACCAATTTGCTGCTCCCAGAGACGCTTCTGTCTTTCAAAAGTAGTCTTGGCAAGGTCTAGCTGAATTTCCATTTGAGCGAGTTGCTGACTCAACCCACCATCATCTATCTTCGCCAGAGTCTGTCCTTTTGAAACTTTCTGACCTTCTTCTACATAGATTTTCTGTAGAATTCCGCCCATTTCAGCGTTCAAAACCACATTTTTTCTTGTCTCCACGCTTCCCTGTAATTCAAGGAAATGATCGAAATGTTCAGCTTCCACAGCAAAGGAAGTTACCAGGGGAATATTTCTCTCTGGGTTGATCTCCTTCAGTCTGGAATTAAGTTTTTTAATTTCAGTTTCCAGCTCAGACTGTTGAGCAATAAGCTCATCTCTTTTCTTCTGAATAGTTTCTATATCATTGCTTTCCAGGATTTCTTCCGTAGATTTTTCTGAACCACCACCACAGGCAGCTAGCAAAGTACTGAACGATAAAATATATACTAGTTTTCTCATTTTCTGAAGTTGTTTCTAATTTTCTGATGTATAAGTACGGGTGTCTAACAGGTTTTCCAGTTCCACTTTAGCAGTGATCACCTGTAACATCGCTTGTAAATAATTTTGCTGTGCAGTATATAACTGTCGTTGCGCTTCACTAAGCTCGAAACTACTGGCGATCCCTTCGAAGAACTTGATCTGGTTCTTGTTTTCGATTCTTTCAGATAGTTCGAGATTTTTAGTAGCGTTCTTATAATTATCTAGGCTAAATTGATATTCACTTTTAGCACTATTGATATCACTTTTTACCTGGCTTTCGGTTTGTTCCAGATCAAGCATTGCCTGCTCATACTCAAGTTTTCGCTGCTGAGTTTTCGCACTTCGCATTCCGCTGCTGAAAATTGGTATGTTTAAACTCACTCCTAAAATGGACTGTCCAAAATACTCCTGGTTGCCATTAAGGAAAGTAAACTCATCACTAAAGCCCTGGTAGCCGTAATTCACAAAGGCACTTAAAGTAGGAAGCGCTTTCGCCTGCTGAAGTTTTACCTGGATCTCTGCGGCTTCTGCTGTATTTTTAGCGATACGATAATCGATATTTTCTTCTACCGGAATTGTCTCAGATAATAAGGAAAGATCAAAATATTTAAGCGCCAGTTCATTTAGATCATCGGTCGCTACTACATTTTTCTCCACCGGAATTCCAAGGCTTATGTTTAGCATATCGTAGGCGATATCCAGCATTCTCCTGCTTCTGGCGAGATCATTTTCAAGGTTCAGCTTGGTGATTTCCAATTGCTCCACATCCTCCTGTTCTGTTAGACCGTTTTCGAATATCTTTTGGGTATCATTAAAATTCTTCTCAACATTTTCGAGATTTTTCTCAAAGATCTCAACACTTTCTTCCGCCAGTAAAACATTTCCGTAGGCATTGATAATACCTTTCTTGATCTCAAGATCTGTTTTGGTCTTGGCATTTTTGGAAATTTGAAGCAGCGTTTTTACAGATTGAATTCCTACTATATAGGAGCCATCGAAAATTAACTGGTTCCAGGTTGCTGTAGCGTTTACGCTTTGCTGAGTTCCAAACTGCACCGGTATAAATCCTTCCGGAGAATTTACAGGGACATCATTCCTGTTCACATTATCGAAATATTGCTCGACGATGTTCACTGTGCTTTGAGTATTATCGAAAGCACTTGCCGGAAGCAAGGTGACCGGTTGTTTCAGGAAGTTCTGGTAATCTATTCCAGCACTAATTTGCGGCAAACCCTGGGCGATAATCTCCCATTTTTGCTGAAGAGCAATTTCCACATCCTTTTGAGCTATTTGTGACTGGTAATTATTTTCCAGTCCAAATTCTATAGCTTCCATAAGAGAAAACTGATAGGTCTGGATCGTATCCTGCTGCGAGAAACTTTGCAGGCTCAAGACCAGCATAATTAAAATTGTTATTCTACTTTTCATTTAACTCAATTAAATCTTCTAAAGTTTTTAATCCTTTTGTGGTACAGATTGCACGCAGGTGATATTCCAGAAAATGATCCATCAATGCCGGCTGCGAATACTTTTCAGGAGCGAAGAGATCTGTATCCTTGATCCCCATAAAACCCACAAAATGTATACGGCAAATAAAATCTACATCAATATCTTTACGATAATAACCACTTTCAATTCCTCGGTTAAGATTATCCTGCATGCAGGTTTCTAAAAGTTCATACTGCTTGTCCTTAAGACTCTCATAGACTTTCGGGTAATATTTCTGAAGCTGAAAATGAGGAGAGGTCTTTTCTCCTTTTAAATTCTGCGCGACATAATGTTTGATCTCGTAATTTTCCTTAATCGGATTCTGATTTTTATCCTGAATGGCGCCAATCCCGCAACCCATCGTCTGGATCACCTGTAAACCTGCAGCTGCTACCAGCTTATTTTTAGTAGAAAAATGTGCGTAAATGGTCTTCTTAGAGATCCCGATACTTTCCGCAATGTCATCCATGGTTACACTTTTGAAACCATAGGATAGAAACATCTCTGCGGCACTATTTAAAATTTTCTCCCTCACTTCCTGTAAATTTGGTGCAAAAGTAAGTCTAGGAAACTTTAGAAACAAAAAAGGTTTCTTCGGTTTACGTTTATTTAACATTCGCTTAAAATTTGAAATAGGTTCAATTATGGTATTTTAGCGCAAAAATTTTAACACATGCTTACCATTGCGGAATACCGAGAGGCCATCGTCGATTATCTTCATCAAAAGATACAGGTCAAGGAGCCGGTAAATCTTTACGAACCAATGGTTTATATTTTAGAGCAGGGAGGTAAACGTTTAAGACCTGTCCTTGTTCTAATGGCAGCTGAAATTTTTGACTGCAATCATAAAAAAGCCCTAGATGCCGCCCTGGCCATAGAGGTTTTTCATAATTTTTCTCTTGTTCATGATGATATTATGGACGATGCACCCATTCGAAGAGGTAAGAAAACGGTGCATGAAAAGTGGGATATCAACACGGGAATCCTTTCCGGAGATGCGATGCTTATCAATGCATACCAATTATTCGAAAACTATGATGGAGATGTGTTCAAAGAGCTTTCAAAACTATTTACCAAAACAGCTATTGAAGTTTGTGAAGGTCAGCAGTACGATATAGATTTTGAAACCCGTGATAACGTGAGTATCGAGGATTACCTTTTGATGATCGAATACAAAACTGCAGTTCTGGTTGGAGCTTCATTGCAAATGGGTGCTATTGTAGCTGAAACTTCGGCTGCTTGTAAGTCGGCGATCTATCAATACGGAAGATTACTTGGTATTGCTTTTCAGCTTCAGGATGATTACCTGGATGCTTTTGGGGATCCTGCTACTTTTGGAAAGCAACCTGGTGGTGACATCATTGAAAACAAAAAGACATTTCTCTATTTAAAAAGTCTTGAACTGGCAAGTCCCGGTGAAGCCAGGCAACTGGAGCACCTATATTCCATTAGTCCTATGGAAAATACCGGAAAGATCGAAGCAGTCAAAAATCTATTTGAAAGCAGTGGTGCAGCAGAACTTACCAGAAAGGAAATCGAGAAGTACACAGACATGGCTTTCGAGGTTCTGGACAGGATAGATATGCCTGAAGAGAAGAAAAAACCCTTGAGGAGTTTTGGTAAAATGCTTATGGAGAGACAGGTATAAGTCAGGTTATAAGATATATTTCCTGCAATTTACTCAGAGATCTACTTCCCAAATTATTGAATATCAGAGGGTGTTAAAATTCTTATAATCTCATAGAGAATTATCATAATGCCTGCAAGCTGTTTTTTTTAAATATTGTATTTTTGCTAATGTTTTTAAGAACAAAAGAAACTGTTGTTTCAATTTTATGGAAAAATTTTCATTTCTAAATGCCGCTCATACTGCATACTTCGCAGAACTTTACGATCAATATTTAAAATATCCTGATAGTGTAGAGCCCAGTTGGAGGGCTTTTTTTCAAGGATTTGACTTTGGAATGCAACAAGATGGCGTTTCTGAAGATGTATTGGATGAAGCTCCTGTAGATTTTTCAGAAGGTGAGATACCGACACACGTAGTTAAAGAATTTCAGGTAATTCGATTAATTGACGGCTATCGTACCAGAGGTCATTTATTCACCAAAACAAACCCTGTAAGAGAACGTAGAAAATATGTTCCAACTCTTGATATAGAGAATTTCGGACTTGAGAAAAAAGATCTGCAGACTACTTTTAATGCAGGTGATATTCTCGGGATTGGACCTTCAAGCCTGGAAGAGATCATCAAGCACCTGGAAATGGTGTATTGTGACTCTATCGGAATCGAGTATATGTATATTCGTAAACCTGAAGAGATCGAATGGATCCAGAATCGTTTAAATGTAAACGATAACCATCCCGATTTTGATGCCACCCGCAAGAAGCAGATCCTGAGGAAGCTTAACGAAGCAGTCTCTTTTGAATCCTTTTTACATACTAAATATGTTGGACAGAAACGATTTTCACTGGAAGGTGGAGAAAGTTTGATTCCGGCATTGGACGCGCTTATCGAAAAAGCTGCGGAATTTGGTGTGGAAGATTTTGTAATGGGAATGGCTCACCGTGGTCGTTTGAATACCCTTACCAATATCTTCGGAAAGAACGCAAAGGATATCTTTAGTGAGTTTGATGGAAAAGATTACGAACAGGATATATTCGATGGTGATGTAAAATATCACCTGGGCTGGACATCCTGTCGCACTACAGATAGTGGAAAAGATATCAATATTAATATAGCTCCAAATCCTTCTCACTTAGAAACCGTTGGCGCGGTGGTAGAAGGAATTTCGAGAGCAAAAATGGATCGTAGATACAACGGAGATAACTCCAAAATTTTACCGATCCTGGTTCATGGTGATGCTGCAATTGCAGGTCAGGGACTTGTGTACGAACTGGTACAGATGGCTAATCTCGAAGGTTACCAGACAGGTGGAACCATACATATCGTAGTAAATAACCAGATTGGTTTTACTACAAATTACCTCGATGCGAGAAGTTCAACCTATTGTACAGATGTGGGGAAAGTAACTCTTTCACCAATTTTACATGTAAATGCCGATGATGCAGAGGCAGTAGTACACTCGATATTATTCGCTTTAGACTTCAGAATGAAGTTTAAAAGGGATGTATTCATAGATTTACTGGGTTATAGAAAGTATGGTCATAACGAAGGTGATGAACCACGTTTTACTCAGCCAAAACTATATAAAGCAATATCTAAACACGAGAATGCCAGAGATATTTATGCTGAAAAGCTAAAGGAGAGTGGTGTAATCGACGATAACTATCTTAAAAAGTTAGAAGAAGACTACAAAGCTTCTCTCGAAGAGAAACTTGAGGATTCAAGAAAAGAAGAAACCACCCGCATTACTCCATTTATGCAGGATGAATGGGAAGGTTTCGAGAATGTTCAGGAAGACGAGATGATGAAAGAAGTTGATACAACTTTCGATCTTGAAAAACTTGATAAGGTTGCCACGGCAGTTTCAGAATTACCGGAAGGTAAGAAGTTCATGAGAAAGATCCAGAAGATCATCGATGGGCGAAAGCAAATGTACTTCGAAGATAATAAGCTGGACTGGTCCATGGCCGAGCATTTGGCTTATGGATCTCTAATGACCGAAGGTTATAATATTAGAATTACCGGGCAGGATGTAGAGCGTGGTACGTTTTCACACCGTCACGCGGTAGTTAAAGTTGAAGATAGTGAGGAAGAGATTATTCTTCATAACAATATAGAGGACAGGGATGGAGATTTCTTTATCTATAATTCCCTGTTATCAGAATACGGAGTAGTTGGTTTTGATTATGGTTACGCCATGGCAAGCCCAACAACACTAACGATCTGGGAAGCACAATTTGGAGATTTTGTGAATGGTGCACAGATCATGATCGATCAGTATATTTCTGCTGCGGAAGACAAATGGAAACTTCAAAATGGTTTGGTAATGTTACTACCTCACGGTTACGAAGGGCAGGGAGCAGAGCACTCTTCAGGTAGAATGGAAAGATTCCTTCAGCTTTGTGCAAAGGATAACATGTACGTGGCAGATATTACGACTCCTGCGAACATGTTCCATATGCTTCGGAAGCAAATGAAGGCGAAATTCAGAAAACCGCTGATCATTTTTACACCAAAAAGCTTACTGCGTCATTCTAAAGTAATTTCTACAAAAGAAGAATTTGCGAATGGTTCATTCCAGCCAGTTCTTGATGATCCAGACGCAAAAGCAGATTCAGTAAAAAGCCTGGTATTCTGTACTGGTAAGTTTTACTATGACCTGCTGAACTTCAAGGAAGAGAATGATCGTGATGATGTTGCCCTTGTGAGAATCGAACAGTTATTCCCACTACCGGTAAGTATCATGAAAGAAATGATGAGCAAGTATAAGAATGCTGAAGATGTGGTCTGGGCACAGGAAGAGCCTAGAAACATGGGAGCATATGGACATATGTTGCTGCATTTCGAAGAAGCAAGACAGTTTAGAGTATGTAGTCGTAAATTCTACGGTGCACCTGCTGCAGGTAGCTCGGTAAGATTTAAGAAGCGTCATGAAAAAGTGATCGCCAGCGTATTCGACAAAGATTTAAAAGAAGATTAATAATAAGAACCAATTTCCTGATTTCAGGAACCAAAATAAATTACAATCATGGCCTTAGAAATGAAAGTTCCTTCACCCGGCGAATCGATTACTGAAGTTGAAATAGCTCAGTGGTTAGTCGAAGATGGTGATTACGTTGAAAAAGATCAAGCAGTAGCCGAAGTGGATAGTGACAAAGCAACGCTGGAACTTCCTGCAGAAGCTAGTGGAATTATTACTTTGAAAGCTGAAGAAGGAGATGTCGTAGGAGTTGGAGAGGTAGTTTGTCTAATCGATACCGATGCTGCAAAGCCTGGTAGTGATGACAAAGGGGATAGTGAAAGTAAAGACGAAAAGTCTGCTGAAGCTGAAGAAAAGGAGCGTCAGGAAAGTACAGAAGATAAGAAAGACAGTGATAAGGCAGCTGCTAAAACTGAAGAACCTTCAAAATCAAGTACTCCAAGCCAGAAGCAGGATGATACTTATGCAACTGGAACTCCTTCACCAGCAGCTAGAAAAATTCTGGATGAAAAGGGAATTGATAGCAAAGATGTAATGGGTTCTGGAAGAGATGGTCGTGTAACTAAGGAAGATGCGGTTGAGGCAAAAGCTTCTATGGGAACTCCTGGAACAGGAGCCAGAGGAGAAGAGCGTAAGAAAATGTCAATGTTCCGTAGAAAACTTGCGGAACGTCTGGTAAGTGCGAAGAACGATACGGCGATGCTGACTACTTTTAACGAGGTAGATATGTCTCCAATTTTTGCGCTAAGAAAGAAATATAAAGAGGAATTTAAGGAGAAGCATGGGGTGAGTCTTGGCTTTATGTCATTCTTTACACTAGCAGTGATCCGTGCGCTGGATGAATATCCTGCAGTAAACTCTATGATAGATGGAGATTACCAGGTAAGCTACGATTTTAAAGATATTAGTATTGCAGTTTCTGGTCCTAAAGGACTTACAGTACCTGTAATTAGAAATGCTGAAAATCTTAGTTTTAGAGGGGTCGAATCTGAAGTGAAAAGACTTGCGATCAAAGCCAGAGATGGAAAGATCACTGTGGATGAAATGACCGGAGGTACTTTTACCATTACTAATGGTGGAGTATTTGGATCTATGTTATCAACTCCAATTATCAATCCTCCACAATCGGCTATTCTTGGTATGCATAATATTGTGGAAAGGCCTGTTGCAATAGATGGTCATGTCGAAATTAGACCAATTATGTATGTAGCATTGTCTTATGACCACAGAATTATTGATGGTAAAGAATCTGTTGGATTCCTTGTAGCCGTCAAAGAAGCACTGGAAAATCCTGAAGAACTATTAATGGATGGAGATATTAAGAGATCACTGGAATTGTAGTAACAATCTCCGGTAGAAATAAAAAAAGGGTACGCGATAGCGTACCCTTTTTACTTTAACGAAATTAGAACAAAACTAACAACCTGAATATATTCAAGGCCAGTACTGCAACAACTAAAATTGTCATAATGTAAAAGACCAGTTGTGAAGATATTCGAAGTTTAATAACGTAAAAATTATTGGTTAGATTACTTCAAATATAGAGCGATATCGCTTTCAGAAAAAGGGTGTTTTTCCCCTTATTTGAGAAATAAGGCCTTGCCTTTGTAATCAATAACTGCTTTACCTTTTTTCAGAATATCAGCTCCTATAATTCCCTGTACCTTCTCAGCTTTATGATTTTCAAGCGCCTCATTGACGTGTTTAAGGTCGAAAAGTACCAGGTCGATCTTTTTCTTTTTCCAGTCTCCAATCTGTACAATGTTTTTTGCTGAAACCTGGGTTAACATGTTGGTAGCTCCTGCACCAGCCGCTTTAATATCGCTATCTTCTGAAAGTAGATCAAAATGTTCGATCGCATCTATACCCACACAAGTGCTGGAAGCGCCGGTGTCCAGTATAAAATTACCTTCAATATCATTGATCTTCGCTTTTAGTTCGAAATGATTGGTTTTGGTGTATTTTAATTTGATACGATGGTATCCTTTTTCCTGAAGCAACTCTTTTAAAGACATTCTTTTTTCTGCAAATATATGATTCCTGAATATAGCGGGAAACTCAGGGACTTTCAATCCCTACTTAAATTCAGTTTTAGAAAAAATACATACTATCTTTGGGGTCTATGAGCACACTCGTTCAAATAACAGCCTTACCCCGGGAACTTGAAGATCATCATCTGCTTCTTAACAGGGCAATTAAGAAATCAAATATCAGGAAAGATGATATCGGAGACTGGAGAATTAGAAAGCGTTCTATAGATGCCCGGAAAAAACCGGTGAAACTTAATCTGCAGATTGAGATATGGAAACACGGTGAAGAAAGAGGTACAAGATCAGCTTTATCCCTTCAGGATGTTTCCAAAGCAAAGGAAATAGCAATTATTGGTGCTGGTCCTGCCGGGTTGTATGCAGCACTAAGAGCAGTGGAAGCGGGATTGAAACCTGTGGTTTTTGAACGCGGGAAAGATGTAAGAGCCAGAAGACATGACCTTGCGAAGATTAATAAGGAACAAACCGTAAACCCGGAATCTAATTACTGTTTTGGAGAAGGTGGTGCTGGTACGTACTCAGACGGGAAATTATATACACGCTCAAAAAAACGAGGTAACGTATTGAAAGCTCTGGAGTGGTTCGTGGAATTTGGAGCAGATCCTGATATTCTTGTGGATGCGCATCCGCATATTGGAACGAATAAATTACCTAAGATTATCACCGCTATGCGGGAAGCGATCGTGGATGCTGGAGGAGAAGTACATTTTAACTCTAAACTAACCGATCTAAAGTTAGAGAGTGACAAGATAACGGCCATTGAGATCAATAAAGAGAAGTGGTTACATTTTGATGAGGTAATTCTGGCAACGGGACATTCAGCCAGAGATATTTTTCACCTGTTGCATGAACGAAATATAAAGATCGAAGCCAAGCCTTTCGCGCTGGGAGTTCGAATTGAGCATCAGCAAAAACTGATTGATCATATTCAGTATCACGGGGATGATGAAAACCCTTATCTACCACCAGCTTCGTATAGCCTGGTAGAACAGGTAGACGGACTTGGGGTGTATTCTTTCTGTATGTGTCCGGGAGGTATTATTGCTCCGTGTGCTACAGAACAGGAAGAAGTGGTTACCAATGGCTGGAGTCCAAGCAAGCGAAATAATCCATATTCCAATTCAGGAATAGTGGTAAGTATAGAACCTACAGATCTACCGGGTTATAAAGAAAATGATCCATTTGTTTGTCTTGACTTTCAGAAAATGGTGGAAAGAAACTGCTGGGAAGCGGCTGGCAGAACTCAGCAGGTTCCAGCGCAGCGCATGAAGGATTTTGTAGAAGGAAGAGTGTCTTCAGATTTTCCGAAAACTTCTTACCAGCCTGGAATAGTAAGCGTTGATCTTAATAAAGTGTTACCCGATCTAATTGCTAAAAGACTTCGGAAAGCTTTTCTGAAATTCGGAAAAAAGCTGAAAGGTTATTATACGAACGAAGCCGTTTTACATGCACCGGAAAGCAGGACTTCTTCCCCAATTCTAATTCCGCGTGACCCGGAAACTTTGGAACATGTAGAAGTAAAAGGATTTTATCCCTGTGGAGAAGGAGCTGGATATGCCGGCGGAATCATTTCCGCAGCTATCGACGGAATCAACTGTGTAGATGCTATTTCGAAGAAGTATGAAGCAACGCAGGCAGGCGATAGCAATTAATTACTTGCAGTTTTTATCAGATTTTACCGTTCTGAAATTTCAATTTCATTCTATTTCGGAAGTATATTAGATTGCGGCTCATTAGGAATATAACAGTTTCTACTACATTTCTAAACTGCAAACTTAAAATTAGTTCCCACGAGTCTTGGATCGGTTTGCGTAACCTGTCTGGAGAGCTTTTTGATGCTAATGGAGATATATCCAAGATTGGAAACCACCTCACCATAACACAGGTAAATTCCTTTAGATCTTATAGGATACTTTTC
>NZ_CAJWRQ010000091.1 GCF_913046405.1 uncultured Christiangramia sp. | reverse complement strand
GGCTAACAAACCCCGTTATTCAATACTTACACAGTTTTTAATATAGTGCCAAAAAAAGCCATGTATTTCTACATGGCTTTTCTATGTGCTTCGTTTATTTATTCTATTGATCTTCCCTGCTATAGTACATTCTAGGCCCATCACAATCTTCCACAGTATTTTTAAGAATATTTTCGTCATCCTGAATCACATAAAGATATTCTTCCCTACTTAAACAACTTGAATAAATCTCAATATCCTCTGGTTTCGGCTCTCCCCATACTGCAGTGTATAAGCCGGGGTATCATAGTAGGATTTAGTTACATTAAAAGTTCCTTCTACCTTTATCGTATCATTCTGCCTAATCCTGATCTTTTCAACTGTATTATCTTCCCTGAAAGTATAAGTATCCTGGAAATCCATTTCATCTCCTTCCTTTGTACACTCTCCGGTATTACTGCAGCTCATTTTAATTAATTTCCAAACTTGAGGAAGTTCTACTTCAATTTCGGTACCTGAGTCTTCTTCATTATCGCCGCTATCAGCGTCACTTTCGGTTTCGGTTTCAGAAACTTCTTCAATATCTTCTTCGACTACTTCCGGTTTCTCCTTTAGAACTTCCTGATCAAGAAGACCCGGATTCGTATCTTCGGAACACGCATAAATCAGGAAGACTGACATCAGAATAAGCAGCTTTTTCATATTGATGTTTTAAGTCTGTTTCGAAAAATATAATTTTATTGGAAACCGTGAAGCTATAACCAGTTAAAGTCAGTCAGCCTAAAACCAACAAAACAATCATCTGCACAATCTTTATTTACATAACCACAGGTATTAACAACCCCTTCGGAAGTAGTGTCAAAATATATAAGGTTGGAATCAGTATCTACAGTCAGATATTCTGCAAAACAAAGGCTGTACAATTCATCTATGGTCAGAATATCTGCTCCACTCTCATGAGTTCCAAGATCAAATTCTGTTTCTATATATTCTTCTACAATATCAGTTTCGGGTGGATTCTCTTCCTGGGGCTGGGTAGACATAAAATCTCTACTTACAACCTCCCCATCTTCAACCTTAATTGTAGTTGAAGTAGCAAAGCCTGTCCAGGATACTGTTTCTATTGTATACTCATAGCTATCATTGTTGGTGCTTCTCAAGGAAAACCATAACTCTTTGCTTTCTGAAGAATTGATGCCACTTTCACCAACGAATTCGTTTTCATTATCAGAATTGTCATCGCTACTACATGAGCTAAAGCTTACAACTGTTAGAAACAGGACAAAATATCTGTATACTATTTTTAGGCATCTCATAATCATCTATAATTTAGTTCTACTACAAAGACGTTCTTTTCCTGAAATGGTTGCGTGAATACTCTATGGAATCCATTTCTTTTCGAAATTTGGTTTTCTTTTCTCTAGGAATGCATCCCTACCTTCCTTAGCCTCATCCGTCATATAAGCCAGCCTGGTGACCTCACCGGCAAATACCTGCTGCCCTACCATCCCATCATCGGTAAGATTCATGGCGAATTTCAGCATTTTGATAGAAGTCGGTGATTTTTCTAAAATTTCCTGTGCCCATTCATATGCAGTAGTTTCCAATTCTTCGTGTGGTATCACGGCATTCACCATACCCATCTCATAGGCTTCCTGAGCAGAATAGTTTCTTCCTAAAAAGAAAATCTCTCTGGCTTTCTTCTGTCCCACCATCTTTGCAAGGTAAGCAGAGCCATATCCAGCATCAAAACTGGTGACGTCTGCATCAGTCTGTTTAAAGATTGCATGTTCCTTAGAAGCAAGCGTAAGATCGCAGACCACATGTAAGCTGTGACCTCCACCTACTGCCCAACCGGGAACCACACAGATCACTGCCTTTGGCATAAATCTAATGAGCCGTTGTACTTCAAGAATATTCAGCCTGTGATATCCATCTTCACCAACATAACCCTGGTGGCCTCTAGCCTTCTGGTCTCCTCCACTGCAAAAAGCCCATTTTCCATCTTTCGTAGAAGGCCCTTCAGCAGAAAGTAGTACCACGCCAATCGAAGTATCTTCATGTGCATCCTGAAAAGCATGCAGAAGCTCTGAAGTTGTTTTTGGTCTGAAGGCATTTCTAACATCAGGTCGGTTGAATGCAATTCTCGCAACCCCGTCTGCCTTCTTATAAGTTATATCATCATATTCACGTACTGTTCTCCAGTTTATCGTAGCCATACAAATAGTTTTCAGTAAAAATAAAGTTTTAAGTTCACTTCAGAAAGTAGATAAAAAAACCTGTTCCATGGAACAGGTTTAGATCATACTTAAAAGATGATTATTGCATATATTTTGCCATCATAGGTTGCAATTCCATTCCCCAGGCCTGCCCTATCTCCATAGCTTTCTTTGTAATATCTGGAGTAAGTTCAACCATCTTCTCTCCCACCGGTGTAGCATAGAATGCAAGAATCTCATCCAATTCCTCTTCTGTAAACTTCTCTGTATAGATCACTGCCATTTTCTTATACAATTCCTTAGTGCTGGCAGAAAGTTCTTTCTTAAACTCTTCTCTTTTGTCTTCAGCAACCATTTTCACGATTGGCTCGGTCATAATATCAAATTGCTGACCGGAAGTAAGCTCAATTAATTTGATCGCTTTTGTTTCTTCTGAAGTCATTTGCTCCTGCGCCAGGGAGGTAAAACCTATAAATGCAACTCCAATACTTAATATTAATTTTTTCATATTTGTGTTCGATTTTATAATTTGGAAGTGAAAATAATCGTTTTTACAAAACTGTTTCAATAATTTCTAAATGAATTGGAATATATTTATTGTTTTTGCACCATTTTTGATATTCTTCAGAAAAAACTGATCATGAGAATTCTTTACATTCTACTTTTTTTGCTGGCAGGTTTTAGTACTTCTGCCCAGGAATTTGGGTATTGGGATCGTGAGGATTTCGAAATTGGCAATCGTGGTATCCAAAACGACTGGAAAGATTTTAGTTTTAACTGGCAGCAACCTTCAGAATTTAATATTTCTGATGGTTCTTTTCTGCATCTTCGGAATGATATTCAGAAAGACCAGATCGATATGCTGGCGATCATAGACAAATCAAATAGAAATAAAATTACGCGCGAAATTGACCTTGGATCTCCACTTCCGCAGAGAACCAGAGATAAGAAAATTTTTGAAGTAACAGGGAATATCCAAGCTAGAGATAGAAATGATTCTTTTAGCAACCCTTTCTACAATCCATTCCTGAACAATTACAATCAGCGTAGTTATGGAGTGAGAAGATATAATACTCCATATCGATATATCTATTGATCCTGGTCTTGCTCTTTTAAAGTAATTCCGTCTTCATTCAAATCGATTTGCCTGTTCTTGTACAGGCTTCCAATTGCTTTTTTAAAGCTCTTCTTGCTCATTTGCAATCTGGATTTGATATCTGCAGGATCAGACTTATCTGTTAGATCAATAAAACCACCGGAAGACTCGAGTTTATCAAGAATTTTCAGAGCATTTGGCTCGATACTTCTATATCCCGGCCTTTGCAACATGATATCGATCTTATTATCTGTTCTTATTTTCTTGATAAAACCTCTTAGAGAATCACCAATTCGCAATTTTTTAAAGACTTCGTCATGATAGATCAAACCTAAATGCAACTGATTGATGATCACATTAAAACCAAGATCGGTTTCGTTACTTACGATTAGATCCACTTCTTCAAACGGTTCTACGGTAAGCTCAGAATTATCAAGAAATGCATGAACTTTGGAAGATGCAGTAAGTCTTTCTGTTTCGAGATCCAGGTAACAGAATACAAGATAGCGCTCTCCTTTTTGCATAGGAATCACCTGTTCCTTAAAAGGAACAAAAAGATGTTTCTCCAATCCCCAATCCAAAAATGCCCCGAATTTACTAACCTCAACACAGGTAAGATTTTCGAATTGATCCAACTTGATCTTAGGTTTCAAAGTTGTTGCTACCGGTCTTTCTGAATGATCCAGGTACACAAAAACAGTGATCTTATCATAGACCATCCAGGTTTCAGGAACGTATTTATTAGGCAAAAGCACTTCATCACCGGCATCGTTCTCAAGATACACACCGTGATCGCTTTCTCTAATAATACTTAATTCATGGTATTCTCCTAACCTGATCATAGTCTAAAAATTTAGCATACAAAGATACTGTTAATCAGCAATAAAAATTCCGTTTATGAGAATATCCCACAAACGGATCTTTATATATGCTTGAAGTAGTTTATTTGTACATACTTTCTTTACCAAAATGCTTGGTTAGAAGGTAATAGATCACCACTCTGTATTTATTACGGTTTGATTTTCCATACTTTTCCATCACCTGATTGATAGCTTCGTCAGCCTTCTCTTCATCAGTCACTCCAAGTTTTTTCATGACGAAATTGTTCTTTACTGTTTCAACTTCAGATTTACTGGAAGCCGCAACAGTTTCAGCGTCGGCATTATAAATACTTGGACCCATGGATTGAGCCAGTTTCCGCAGAAGATCCACATCAGGATTATCCTCTCCCACTTTGGTTTTAAGGTCATCGATATACTGACCTACTTTTTCATCAAGTTTACTCATGATCTAAATTTTAAGTTTTAGCTCAGGTAAGTTAATAAAAAAGTAAAAAAGAAGCCTATGAAAGCCGACTAAGATTTCATAAAACTAAAATATTCCAGCAATACCTTGTCGTTCATTTTACGCGGAGTAAAAATTTCCAGTAATTTAGGTTTTTCAGAAGCATCAAAAAATGTATTCAGTTCATGCTCTATTTCCTGTTCATTGGCAGCTTTTGAATAGTTAAATCCATACAACTCACAAATAGGTTTCGCCTGCAAGTCATGAGTAGTTTCGAAATAGGTATCAAAATTCTCTGAATCTTTATTTCCCGGTAATATTCTGAAAATACCTCCACCATTATTATTCAGTAAAATTATGCGGTAATTGGAAGGTATATGATCATTCCATAATGCATTGCTGTCATAAAAGAAGCTTAGATCACCTGTAATGAATAAAACAGGTTTATCTGAAGCTACCGCTGCTCCAACTGAAGTTGAAGTACTACCATCGATCCCACTGGTTCCTCGATTACAAAAAGTGTTCAGACTTCGATCCCATTCAAACAATTGTGCATACCTGATGGTAGAACTATTCGCGAAATGCACGATACTGTGATCTGGTACCTCTGGTACGATCAATTGCATCGCTTTAAGATCTGAATATGGGATCTCAGACATATACTCTTCATGACGGTGCTGCCTGTTCTTTTTTACATCCTTCCAGAAATTTCCATAATCGCTGGCTATTGTCTTAGTGAGTGGCATGAATGTGTGAAAAAAACCGTTTACATCTGTTTCGAAATGTTTGTTCAAACAAAAGAAGGTGTTATAGGCCTTTTTAGAATCTACATGCCAGTGATGTTTAGGATTGTAATTTCTCAGAAAGTTTTTGATCTTTTTTGATACGATCATTCCGCCGAAAGTGAGCAGAATATCCGGTTGCAATTCTTTAAATAATTCTTCTTTATTTTCTTCCTTTTCGATAGGTCCTACCAGCGTATCGATCCTGGTAAAAAAATCTGGATGATGAATATTCGATGTGGTTTCAGTAAAAACGATCACGCTGGGATCTTTCGCCAGCATATCTAAGAATTGTTGTTCTATCAGGTTTGGCTGGGCCACCCCGACGATCACCATCTTACGTTTGGCGCTATTCCACTCCTGCACATAGCTGTTCAATTGCGCTTCTGTATAGTGTTTCTCATTCACCTCGGGAAGGATCTGCAATGGATCTACTTCTATATGTTCTACCGTATCATAAAGTGGCTCGTAGAAAGGCACATTAATATGTACAGGTCCCTTTTCTTCTATCGCCTTATTCAAAGCGAGGTTGATTTCCCGTTCGTTATGTTTACGTGCTTCAAATTGTTTCTGCTGAAGCTTGGCGTCTTTAGATTGATGTTCCAGTACCAGTTCAGAATAGAGATTGGCAGAGTACAGGATATGATTTTCGAAAACGTTCTTCTGCCTGATGGTTTGTCCATCGCCAATATCAATACGTTCTATGGGACGATCTGCGGAAATTACCACCAATGGAATATCACTATAAAATGCTTCGGCAATCGCCGGATAATAATTTAGCAGTGCTGAACCTGAAGTACATACCAGCGCCACAGGAGTCCTTTTTTGTTGAGCAATTCCCAGCGCAAAAAAAGCTGCACAGCGTTCATCTACAATACTATAAGCTGTAATATCATCATGATGCGTAAAGCCTATTGTTAAGGGCGCATTTCTCGAACCTGGTGAAATTACCACCTGCTTTATATTCTTGGCAACACAAAGAGCTACCACAGATCTCGCTACCGGAATTTTTGAATATTTCATAGACTTCCAAAATTAGTATTTACGTCTAAGCTGGAAAGAGTTTTTGAAGCTTATTTAACAAGAACCCTACGCATGGTGACAGATTTATTTACCGTCTCAAACCATTCTTCTCCAGCATTGGAATCTTTGGTGATGCCACCACCCACAAAAATTTTTGCGATATCCTGTTCCAGTTTCATGCAGCGAAGATTTACATACAAATTAGAAACTTTGGAAATCGAAGCAAATTGCTGATTTTCCTGATTGCGCCGATTCGAATTTCTCTTCACCTCCTTGCTGAGTTGAACTTCGCCCAGATATCCACTATAATATTCTCTGTCCATTTCTTCATTCTGAAGTATAAACTGAAGTGCCTCAGCCTTCGGGATGCCACAGATCGCCGGTGTAGGATGAAGTGCCGTCACGATTCTGGAAAGTGCAGAACTGGAATCAAAAGATCCCTGGATGTCGGTTCTTATATGCAACAGGTTCCCTGCTCTTACATTATAAGGCTCCCCGATCTTCAGTTCTTTTACTTCTGAAATCTTTTGCAATTCTTTATCGATATAACTGGTTACAATTGCCTGCTCCTCTATTTCTTTTTGACGCCAGGTAATTTCCGAACCTTCTTCGTAAACCTGAGTTCCGGCAAGAGCCATCGTTTTAAATCTGTTACGTTCAGAATGTAAAAGAGTTTCCGGAGTAGCGCCCATCCAGGTGCCGGTTTCCGGATGATACCAGAAATAGACGAACGCATCCTCATACCTGTCGAGTAATCTTCTAAATATTGGAATAGGATCGGGATCATGGACTTTTACTTTTTCAGCCCTTGCCAGTACGATCTTATCAATACTGCTAGTTTTGATCTGGTCGATACCAGACTGCACTAATTTCTCATGCTTTATCTGGTCCTGAGAATTCCTTGCTGGCATGGGTTGTTCCGGCTGTGGGGGAACTGGCTGACTTACAGGTCGGTTTTCGTAAATACAATTAAAAACTTCAGCTTTAGCAATAGGAATGAGCAGGGATCGATTCAGAGAATCAAAAGCGGCAAATACAAATCCCGGCGTGTCCAGATCTTCACCGCTATAACTTTCCGCAGAGGTTTGACAGATTAGCTTTACACTTTTTTCCCCAGGTTTACGATAGGCAACAAATGGAAATTCTTTATCGACCTGAGTTCTTATACTGGCAAATAATTCTTCTTCTGTGATCATTTGGTTTCTTTTGGAAGAGCAATGGTCGTTAACTTCACCAGGGAGATCAGGCGATCTTCCTCATCTGTGATCTTTATTTCAAATAATTGCGTAGTTCGACCTTTATGAATAAAAGTCGCTTTGGCATAAACCCATCCTTCTTTTACACTTCTTAGATGATTTGCAGCGATCTCAATGCCCCGAATAAAAAAATTATCGGTATCCAGAAAAACATAACTGGCCATACTTCCAACACTTTCTGCCAGGGCTACCGTCGCACCTCCATGTAAAACTCCATCAGGTTGATGAACTCTTGAATTCACCGGCATTTTGGCGATCAGGTAATCTTCTCCAATTTCAGAAAACTCTATTTCAAGGGTTTCCATAAGTGTGTTCTTACAGACCTTTTTTGAAAGTTGCAGTACTTCTTCCTTCGTCATCTTTTAAAAGATTGGTTTATTTGTAAAAATACAAAACCTGCGACAACCATGAGTAAGGAGAAAAGTCTTTCTTATACCATTTACAACACCTATTCCACCTTGAATGAACATTCTGAAAAAACCAGAACTGTATGGTTGGTTATCCACGGAATTGGTTATTTAAGCAGATATTTTATAAGGCATTTTAATCATCTGGATGCTCAAAATTATATCATTGCTCCACAGGCTCAATCAAAATATTATCTCAATGGAGAATATAAGCATATGGGTGCCTCCTGGCTTACCCGGGAGAATCTTGATGCTGAGATCGAAAACGTGCTGAAATATCTAGATGCTGTTTTTGACGCTGAAGATCTATCTAATGTTCATAAACTGAATATTCTCGGTTATTCACAAGGTGTATCTGTTGCTACCAGGTTCGTAGCCAGACGCAAAATCAAATGCGCAAATCTTATCATGCACTCCGGAAAAGTACCCCAGGAACTTAACAAGGGAGATTTTGATTTTCTGAAAGAAACCAATTTTCATTTTATCTACGGAACACAGGATGAATACCTCAAAAAAGGAATTATAGAAGTTGAAGAATCAAGATTGAAGGAAATATTCGGAGAAAAGATCAATATTCATGCTTTTAAAGGTGGACACGAACTAAACCAGAAAATAATCACTAAAATTGCTAAAACCAGCTAATGCCGAAAAGTAGATCCATTTTAAGATCCCTGGGTCCGGGCTTTTTACTTGCCGGAGCCGCGATCGGAGTTTCGCATTTGGTGCAGGCGACCAGAGCCGGTGCAGATTACGGATTCTTACTCATCTGGATCTTACTGCTCGCGTGCATTACAAAATACCCATTTCTCGAATTTGGACCCAGGTACGCGGCTTCCACAGGTGAACATCTCATTCAGGGTTATAAGCGTCTAGGTAATTTGCCTTATGCGTTGTTTATTTTTATTACGGTGGGTAGCATGTTCATTATTCAGGCTGCAGTTACGATCGTAACCGCCGGTCTAGCCGAACAACTTTTTGGAATCGCGTTAGGAACTTTTAGCTGGAGTCTCATTATTTCTGCTATTTGTATCGCTCTACTACTTATTGGAAGATACCCGGCGCTGGATAAATCCATGAAATTCATCGTAAGTTTACTTGGATTGGCTACTTTGATCGCGGTGGTGTTGGCGTTTGGTGACGGGAGGCTTGATCGTTCGCTATCTATTTCATCACCAGATATCTGGAATACCGCAAGTATAGCTTTTATCATTGCCTTTATGGGCTGGATGCCAATTCCGTTGGATGCCGCCGTATGGCATTCGATCTGGACCAGGGAAAAATCGGTATCCACAGGGAAAATAAGTATCAGGGAAGCATTTGCAGATTTTAACGTGGGTTACCTGGCCGCTGCAATTATTGGTCTGTTATTTTTTCTAATGGGAGCACTTATTATGTTTGGTTCCAATACAGAATTTTCCGGGAACGGTGTGGAGTTTTCGGGACAGTTGGTAGCGCTTTACGGAGCCACTTTAGGACCCTGGAGTGAAACACTGGTAGCCATCGCTGCCCTAATCGCTATGTTCTCCACTACCCTTGCGGTTACAGATGCATTTCCCCGGGTACTTTCAGAAGTTTATATGATCGAAAAACCTGATGCAACAACTTCAGAAAAATGGAATTGCTACCGACTGGCAATTTTTATCATTCCAGCTGTTGCCCTGGGAATCCTTTCCTATTTTAGTATGACATTTACGGAGCTTATAGATTTCGCTACAGCCTTATCTTTTCTATCAGCTCCTTTGCTCGCATGGTTCAATTACAAACTCGTAACCAGCAATGTGATGAAAAAAGAAGACCAGCCTGGTAAGCAGTACCGAATTTTTACTTTATGCTGCCTTGTCGTGCTGGTTCTCTTCAATTTCGTTTATATCTATACCCTGCTAAATTGAAGGATCCTTATTGTTACCAGTTACCTTACTATCCGTTAGCGTTTTTAAGTATGCTACCAGAGCAGCCTGTTCGTCTTCATTTAGTTCCAGGTTATCAAAGGGCAGGGTTTGGTGGGGCAGATCAAACCCTAATCCGGCTCCTCCTCCCTTGTTATAAAAGTCAATAACCTGCTCAAGATCCTTATAAACTCCATTGTGCATGTACGGAGCAGTTAAAGCGATGTTGCGTACTCCCGGTGTTTTAAACAGTCCCTTATGCTGCTCGACATTATAACTCCAGTAAAAGCCGGTATCATCATCCAGCTTTTTGTTCTCCGCAGTTTCTGGCACTCCAATAACCTCCTTTTCGGTTTCAGTATAAAATGGTGGAACCGTCCCATTGGTTAGCGGCAGAAAGTGACAGGTCGCACACAGGGCTTTGCCGGCAAATAAATTAAATCCGCGTTTTTCCTGCTCTGTAAAGGTGTTTTCCTTGCCAGAAATATTTCTATCAAATTTACTATTCATTCCATTAAGCGTGGAAATATATGCAGACAATGCTTTAATAAGTTCTGTATTGCCTCGTGGAATACCACCAAAAGTCTCCTGGATCAATACCTGGTAGGTGGAATCCTGTAAAATCTCCTCGGAAAATTCATGCACTCCGGTATCGAATTCTTTTTTATTAGTAAATACTGAAGAGATTTGTTCCATCAAACCTTCAGATCTGCCATCCCAGAAAAATCCGCGCTGATAGACCGAATTGATAAGAGTAGGTGTATTTCTATCAAGCTCAATTCCCTGATTATCTCTACTGAAACTTAAGCCATCTGCATAGGCCTGTTCTGGAAGATGACAGGTGGCGCAAGCCATGCGCCCATTTTTCGAAAGCTTTTTCTCAAAAAATAATTTCTCGCCAAGTGCTATTTTCTTACCAATATTTTTCTTATTTACATTCTGCATAAAATATTCAGGCTTAAAAGAATCCTCTTCAAAAAATGTTGGAGCATTGAAATTGAAGGGCTGATTGGCTGTACCTTCCCAAAGTCCTGAAGTATTTCTAATTTGCAGCCATAAACTGGTGATATCGTTCAAATACTCTCTGGTAAACTCGTAACGATCGAAGGTCTCGAAATCTGTATTTTCCTCAAGATAACTAGCTGAACTTAATAGCTTTTGCCGAAATCTTTGATCTAAATCTATATCCTTTTGCTGTATGATTTTTTGAAGTGTATGAACATACACCTCATTCAAGGCTTTTAATGAGACCGCTGCTTCCTCTATCCCCAGTTGACTAATAGGAGTATCAAATCCAGTGATCGAATGACTAAGAATCCTGAGTAACTGTTGCTGCGTTGCAATGAAAAAGCGTTCTGTGGTTAGTTCCCGTTTATCTAAATTCTTCTGAAGGTTCCCCATCAATCCCAGGG
>NZ_CAJWRQ010000090.1 GCF_913046405.1 uncultured Christiangramia sp. | reverse complement strand
GTCTATGATGCTGAAAAAATTACTTCTCAATATCAAAGATTAACCAATGCATTTAGGGTTGATGAACTAAGAATTCACTACGCTGTAAAAGCACTTTCTAATATTTCGATCCTGAAATTACTTAATTCCCTAGGTTGCGGATTGGATACCGTATCGATTCAAGAAGTAAAACTGGGAATACAGGCAGGTGTTTCACCTGAAAAGATCATTTACACGCCTAATGGTGTTTCCCTGGAAGAAATTGAGGAAGTCGTAACATTAGGAGCCCAGATCAACATAGATAATCTTTCCATTTTGGAACAGTTTGGGAGCAGGCATCCAGAAATTCCTGTTTGCATTCGCATTAATCCTCATGTGATGGCAGGTGGAAATTCAAAAATTTCTGTTGGACATATTGATTCCAAATTCGGGATCAGTATTCACCAAATGCCACATTTGTTAAGGATTGTAGAAAATACAGGAATGCATATTAACGGTATTCATATGCATACTGGAAGTGATATTCTTGATATTGGAGTTTTTCTTCATGCTTCAGAAATTCTTTTTGAAGCAGCACGAAACTTTGAAGAACTTGAATTCATAGATTTTGGAAGTGGTTTCAAAGTTCCTTACCGTCCTGGCGATATAGAAACCGACATCGAAGATCTGGGTGAACAACTCACCCGGAAGTTTAAAGCATTTTGCAAGGAATACGGTCGTGATCTTGCACTCGCTTTTGAACCTGGTAAATACCTTGTAAGTGACGCAGGGAAATTCCTGGCGAAGGTGAATGTGATCAAACAAACCACCTCAACTGTTTTTGCAGGAATCGACTCAGGATTTAATCATCTTATCAGACCAATGTTCTATGGTTCACATCACGAAATCACCAATATTAGTAATCCGGATGCGAAGAACAGGTTCTACAGTGTCGTAGGCTATATTTGTGAAACCGATACTTTCGGAAATAACCGGCGTATTTCTGAAATAAGGGAAGGTGACATTTTAAGTTTTAGCAATGCCGGAGCTTATTGCTTTAGCATGGCCAGCAATTTCAATTCCAGATTGAGGCCTGCGGAAGTATTATGGTATAACAACCAGGCTCACCTAATTAGAGAACGTGAAGTTTTTGAAGATCTTACAAGGCATCAGATCGAACTTGAATTTGAAACTAAAGAGACTGAAGTTTCAGAAGTTCAGGATTAAACAACGTATAGGTAAATTGATATAAAATGGGAGAATGTTCCTATGAGCACCAAAACGTGAAAGATAGCGTGATTAAAAGGTATTTTCTTCAGCATAAATAGGATAGCCCCTATAGTATAGGAAACCCCTCCTGCTCCCAGCCACCATAAACCTTCAGTACTCAGATTTTCTACCATGGAATTTCCGGCGAAAACAATAATCCAGCCCATCGCCACATACATGATGGTAGAGAGCAACTGGTATTTGCCAGTGAAGAAAAATTTCAGAATTATTCCCGCCAGTGCGATCAGCCAGACGGTCCAAAGTATGATATCTCCAACCAGGCCGGGTAAACTAATGACTGCAAAAGGTGTATAGGTCCCAGCGATCAAAACATAAATTGATGCGTGATCCAGAATATTCAATCTGGCTCTCTTTTGATGGTCTTTAGCGCTATGGTACAAAGTACTCGCCGCATACAACAGGATCATACTGGCACCAAATACTGAAAAACTTATAAGATAAGCGGAAGAATCAAATTCTAATGCGCGCTCGATAAGCAGGTAAAGTGCAACAATACTAAGCAAAAATCCTATGCCGTGGGAAATTATATTCAGACGTTCCTCTTCTGGTGGATAGTATTTAGGCTCCATGTTTTTTTCCATGGAGCAAAATTAATCTTTTTAAGAAATTCCTTCTATACTTCTAATAGAAACCAGTTATGCCGGGATTTTCACAAAGGTTTCCACTCCATACCCATCTGCCCTGTTCCTGATTTCGAAGATGTACTTGTCCTTGTACAAATTTCTCAATCGATCATCAATATTTCTTAATCCAACGCCTTTTTCAAGCAGTTCTTTGTGAGTGAGTTTTAGAGGTTCTCCATCGTTCTCAACTTTGATGATCAGGCAACCTTTTTCTTCACGTATTTTGATAAGGATATGAAGATTTGTATGATCATAAGAATATCCATGCTTGATAGAGTTTTCTATCATTGGCTGTAGTAACATCGCCGGAATCTTCTTCAGCAGTAGTGAGTCGTCAATATCCTTTTTTATACTAAGATGATCTGAAAACCGAACATTCAGAATATTGAGATAATATTCCAGGATCCTGAGTTCCTCATCAAGGCTAATGCGGTTTCTATCACTATGGTAAAGGATCTCTCGTAGAAAATCGCTAAGATCTGCAATTGTATCCTTCGCTTTATTACTATCCAGATCTGTTAACACAGCAATACTATTAAGCGTATTGAACAAAAAATGAGGTTGTAATTGAGAGGAAAGCATACGCATCCTGGTGTTCATTAACTGACTTTCCAATTTCGAATGTCGTTTTTCTGCTTCTTTTACCTGGCGGAGATAATAGTAGGTATAGATGATAAAAATCATCGCAAAATAGATCAGAAAATTCAGGTCAAGCACATAGACAAATGCGTTTACACTTTTCCGAAGATCAAATTCTGCAAGGCTTATTCTTCCTGCAAGTATGGAATAGAAATCAAATACAAGCCTGATAATAAGGCCTATTAATATGGAGAACAGGGTGTGTATGAAAATGATCTTTACCCAGGAATAGTTCTTATTTAGAAACCTCTTTGTACTAATCGCAATGAGCGTCATATAGCTTACTACGATGATGTAATCAAAGAGCATATTGTAGACAAGAAAGTCAGCCCAGCTGAAGTGTTGCATTTCCTTAGGCATAAACTCTTGCATATACGCTGTTTTTGCTATATGTATGAGGTCAAACATCAGGTAGAATCCTGCGAGTAAAAGTACCAGTTTGAAATCTATATACTTTTGTTTTAGTTCATGAAGACTCATTAAATTCCAATTTTTTCAAGAAACTCCTTCTTATGGGATTTGCTTACATGTAACAATTCACCACAAGTCATTTTTGCATCGATCTCAGAGTAATCTGAATGGATAATCTCATGTACAAAATTGAGATTTACGATCGTAGACCTGTGGATCCTGATAAAATTATGATCCAGGATTTCTTCAAGATTGTTCAACGATTCTCTCAGCAAATGCTTCTTGCCTTCCACATAAATTTCAGCATAATAACCAGATGCCTGTATATAATGTATTTCTCGAGGGTCCACCAGTGAGGTCTTATTGCCTTGTTTAACTGGAATTTTTGAAACCGAATTCAGATGCAGGTTGCTTTTAGAATATTCATGAAATAGTTCTACGAGTCGTTTTTCAAAATTCTCCTGAGCTTCAGAAGTAGTAGTGTTCAAAACCTTTGTAATTGTTTTAAAAAATCTTTCATCCTTAAAAGGTTTCAGAAGAAAATCAAATGCTTCCGCATCAAAAGCTTTAAGGGCGTAAGTGTCATAGGCCGTTACAAATATTACGATTGGTTTAGGATGTATTTCGATCTTCTTGAGCACATCAAAACCATTCATATCTTTCATGTTAATATCGAGAAAAATAAGATCAGGTTTGTCACGATTAATTTTTTCAATAGCAGTTTTGCCATTGGAACACTCACCAAGAATGTCTATTTGCGATATATCTTCCAGTAGATTAAGAACACGTTTTCGGGCTAGTTCCTCATCATCGATGATTAAAGCTTTCATATAAAATGTTATTTGGCTATTACAAGTTATGATTATTTACAATAAGTCAAATTGCCTGAGCCTGTAGTAAATATTGATCTATAAGCGTTTGATTCTATGATTGCTGAATAAAGGGCTATCGAACTTTATCCGACAGCCCTCTGACTAACTAACTACTAACCTGTTTTTAATTACTTGCTACCGACACTCTTGAAATTGTACTCGGATTCAACTTAACTGTTCGTTTTTGATTTGCATTTTCCAACCTGATCTTATAAATTTCCCTGTTCACGAACTCTCCTTTTCCAGAAGCTACGTATTTATTCGAAACCATGGTCCAGCCCTTATTCGAACTATAAAGTTCAGATCGTAATGCTGATGGTAAAGCGATATTTTTAAATTTCTGACTGGTTCTTTGCAACTTTCCTTTTTTATCGAATTCGGCTGCCAGGTAACCTTTGTTGCTTCTAAAAGTTACCTGATAGGTAACAAAGTTCTCTTCTGCCAGTTCTTCCAGCATCGCAGTGATGTCAAGATTGGAGCGCATAAAGGCGATTGGATCTTTCTCAAATTCTCCGGATTGTTTTTCGGTTACGGAGTAAGTAAAACCATCGCCAGATTTAACAAATTTCGATTTGTTGGTTTCCAGACGAACTTCAGCTTCGTCTAATTCAATTTCCTGTGCGTTTCCAAATGCTGTTACTGCGATTAGCAATAATGAAATAAATAAAGTCTTCATAATGTACGTTTTTTGAATGATGAATAATGATTTATTGATATCACTAAACTACATTCAAACAATAGATACAATTGACTCAATGATCTGGAGCACAGGTTTCTGGAACTGAAGACTGGAAAAAAAGATCTAAGTTGAAAAGGAGGGTTATGGAGAGCAAGATGAAAGAAACTAGTTGTTCACCGCTCTAAAATGATGTTTCACAATGTATTCTAAGCTAACGACAGCTTTATACATAGGCAGTGAAAATTGTCCTTATTAATCAAGATCCATCATTGGACCTGATCTGAATATAGTAGCAGAAGTCATTCGCTTTCGAACTTTACGGAGTGAACTCAATTCGCGTTTGTAAGATTTAATCAGCTTTTTCTGCCTGGAATTGTCTTTTCTCAACTGATAATAAATAGCTCCAATAATGGTAATAGCTGCACCCAATACTGAACAAAATAATGTAGTATCCATTTTGTTTGTTTTTGAATTTAAATCTTTGGGGGGATCTATAAAGATAAATTTCAAAGCCACTTAACTTCTTAAAATTGAGTTAATTAACGTCGATAAAGAACAAAAAAAGAGATCAATTAAATTCATGATCCCTTTTATAAACCTCGGATTAAATGTCAATTAATATAGCACACGGAATCTAATTGTACCCTGTATACCTTTCAATTCCTTGATCACCACCTCATCGTAAGCCTTGTCAATATCTGTAATCACATAACCAATGGTTTCATTGGTTTTTAGATACTGTCCAACAATGTTGATATCGTTGGCCGCAAGTATTCTGTTTATATGAGCTATGATCCCAGGTTTGTTATGGTGAATATGGATAAGCCTGTGAGCGTTTTCAAGAATTGGAAGTTGTAAATTCGGGAAATTCACCGAGTTTGTAGTACTTCCCGTGTTAATGTAATTAATGATCTTTCCTGGTACAAAATTTCCGATATTTTCCTGAGCTTCTTCCGTAGAACCTCCAATATGCGGAGTAAGAATAAGATTAGGTAAACCTCTTAACGCTGATTCAAATTCTTCCTGGTTCGTCTTAGGCTCTTTTGGAAAAACATCCACCCCTGCTCCAATGATCCTTTTGCTTTCAATATGCTTTCGTAGCGCATCTACATCAACCACCTGTCCCCTGGCGAGATTCAGGAATACACTTCCTTCCTTCATCCATCCAAACTGTTTATCGCCAATCATATTGGTATTTTCCTTGCGCCCGTCAACATGCAGGGTTACAATATCAACTTTTTCGAATAGCTCTTTCAAACTATTACATTTAGTGGCGTTCCCCAAAGCAAGTCTCTCCACTAGATCATAATAATAAACATCGAAACCGATCGCCTCTGCTACTACAGATAATTGCGATCCAATATTCCCGTAACCAACGATTCCCAGTTTCTTTCCCCGGGTTTCGTAGCTACCTTTGGCAGATTTGTTCCATTCCCCTCGATGCATTTCTGCAATTCTATCGGGCAGATTTCTCATTAAAAGGATGATCTCTCCTATCGCCAGTTCCACTACAGACCTGGTATTACTATACGGCGCATTAAAAACTGCAACTCCTTTTTTAAGACAGGCTTCCAGATCGATCTGGTTCGTTCCAATACAAAAAGCGCCAACTGCGATGAGTCGGTTTGCATTTTCTAGCACCTTTTCAGTTAAATTGGTCTTGGACCTGATCCCAAGGATGGAGACATCTTTGATCTTTTCTGCAAGTTCCTGCTCATCCAGAGCACCAGAAACTGTCTCTACATTATAACCTTCCTCCTTCATTATGGCAACGGCATCTGCATGCACATTTTCAAGAAGTAATACTTTAATTCTGTTCTTAGGGTATGATATTGCTTTGTTCATTTTGTGTAAGTATAGAAATTCGTCCAGGCTGGGAGTTACATGATCTGCTTTTTCAAGCACCTCTCCACGTTGAACATTTTCAGTAAAAGCGTAAAATTTATTGGCCAGTCCAGCCGCCTTGATCTCGTAATCGTTGTATCCATCGCCAATCACATAAACGTCTCCTTGAAGATCCATTTGCTTTAGCAGTGCGACCTTACCGTTGCTTGAAGATAATACATTATCTCTGTCAAAGCCAGTGATATGTCCATTTTCAGAAGTAAAAGTATTTGCATATACATTTTCCTCTCTCACTCCAAGCTCCTTTACTATAGGAACGATAATCTCCTTGAAACCATTGGAAATTATATAGATATGATCCTTGTTCTCCTGGAAGAAGGCTTCATTTCTCACAAAAGAAACAGACACCTTGCTTTTAAGATCTTCGATCACCTGAGGGATCATATTCATATCTGCTTCCAGGATCTCGAGTCTTTTCTCGAGTGATTCTCTAAAACCTATTTTTCCTGCCATTGCAAGATCTGTAAGCTCGGTTAATCGGTGTAGTTTCTGATCCTTTTCAGGATGAGATTTCAAGCTGATCTCGCCCAGAACATCCAATGCTTCCACTTGTGTAAAAGTGCTGTCAAAATCAATTACATAATGTCGGTTCTCCTTCATAGCAGGATTCAATTCGGTTGAAATTATTTATAAAACTAGTTGTTTTCTGAAGATTTAAAAATTACTTATTCCTTCTAATTTTACTGAATTAGCATATTCTCAATTTCAGTTTAAAATTTTTATTTAATCTGAAAAACATAAGCGGAATTAAGGTTTTGCCTGATTTTAATTCAATCATTCAGAAAAGAATTCGATCTCAGGATCTTATCCTTCCAGTACTTCGATCACTCCTAAAGCTGCGCGCTCACCACTAAGCATAGCCGCATTCTGGGAGCCATTCAATAGTTGATCACCGGCAAGGAAAACCTGTGTACTCAAACGGGCTTCCGTAGATTGCAGTTCATACTGAATATTTTTCAAGTCTGGAAGCGCCTTTGGAATATAGAACTGTTTTAAAAATTTGATCGTTTTAATGCCAAATTCAAACTTTAGTTCTTCTGAAACCTTCTCAACCAATTCTTCTTCGCTGTATTCTACATCACGTACAATGGTTGCCGATAACAGCTTTCCTTCTGAAGTATTGTTGTTTAAAATTGAAGAGTGGTAAAAAATATTATTGACCAGTTTCTCTTTATCAGATTGTAAACCTATGATCGCATCCCCGATTACATCCTCTTCCACGGTAAAATATAGACATCGGCATGATTTCCACTCCTGTTTTTGACCCCGAAGATTGGCTACCATCGAACTTGCTTCCGTAGCGATAATGGTAAAATGAGATTTTACTTGCTCGCCATTTTCCAGAGTCAGCACATCATCAGTTACCTGTTTAATCCTGGAATTAAAATTCACCTTGGTGGTCTTCAGCCTTTTATACAGTTGCATTGGGATCGCGTCAATTCCATCTTTCGGGATGACCGCATCGCCTTCACCAAACATTTTATAGACGAACTCGAACATTCTGCTGGAAGTGTTCAAATCTGGTTCAAGAAAAATTCCGGAGAAAAAAGGTCTGAAAAAATTACTGATCATCTTTTCTGAAAATCCTTTATTCTGAAGGTATTGCAGCGTCGTGGTTTCCTCTTTGTTGAAGATTTCCTGAATGCTTAGCTTCTTAAGCTCAAGGTTGAGTTTAAGAACTTTGAATTTATCTGAAATCGACCCGATATTTGAGAAAATTGTAGGAAGTAATGCCGAAATATCTCTGGTAGGATCTCCAATCCTGGTACTTTCACGCTTATTGTAAATCACTGCGCCGGGCTTCAGCTTTTGAAGCTGCAATGCTTCCAGATCAAGATATTGCCGAACTTTTGGATACTGACTCAACATTACCTGGAAACCTCTGTCTAGCTGATACCCATCCACTTCAAATGTTCGCAACCTTCCTCCTACGTGACTTTCAGCTTCATAGATTGTAGGTTGATACCCATGATCTTCAAGCACTCTGGCTGCAACGAGTCCGCTTAAACCAGCTCCAATAATATTAATACTGTAATCTTCTTTTTCCATAACAACTCAAATGTAAAACTAAAAAGCAGCAGAAGGTTCTATAGAATTGTTAACATTCTCAAGATTACTACTTTAATATCCATGGTCGCCAGCAGATCTTTATTGTCAAAATTGTTGGTAAAAACCTGCTATTTTAAATGCTTCCGGTTTTCCTGAAACTCAAATTTCACTATCTTGATTTCTCGAATTTCTTACCTGAAATTCAACGACTCCTCACTTGCGGCGACAAGATCTGTCACAGGTGCAGCTTACTTTAGCATTATAAAATTTTTGCATGAAAATAGTTCATACTGCCGACTGGCATATTGGAAAGAAACTACATAAGCATGATCTTAGTGAAGACTTCGATCTATTTATCAACTGGCTCACAAAGTTTATAGAAGATAAAAAGGTAGATCTGCTCTTGATCTCCGGGGATATTTTTGACCTGGCGAACCCGTCTTCTGAAGCTCGCAGGCAATATTATCGCGCACTCATTCGCTTACAAAAACTGAATTGTAAGATTATTGCCACCGGTGGAAATCATGATTCTCCTGCAATGCTGGACGCCCCACAGGAAATTATGCGGGCCCTAGATCTTAGTGTTATTGGCGGCCTGCCGCAAGATCTGGATGAAGTGATCATTCCGGTAAAAAATAAAAGCGGTGAAACAGAACTAGTGGTTGCAGCGATCCCATACTTACGCGATGCCGATCTTAGAAGTGGTGAACAGGCTTCTAATCATGAAGATAGGATTGAAGCTATTAGATTGGGAATTGAAAGAGTCTTTACTGAAGCTGCAGCTATTTGCAAACACAAATACCCGGGAATTCCTGCAATCGCCATGGGACATTTATTTACGGCGGGAATTGAATCTTCAGAAAGTGAACGAGACATACAAATTGGTAATCTTGCTGCTTTCCGGGCTTCACAATTCGGAAGTTATTACGAGTATCTCGCGTTAGGACATATTCACAAACCTCAAAGAGTTTCCGCAGAAAAACCTGTTTTCTATAGTGGATCTCCATTCCCGCTAAGTTTTAGTGAAAGAGCCGATGAAAAAAGAATTCTTTTACTGGATACCAATACCGGCTATGAACCAGATAGCATTGCGATTCCGAATTTTAGGAAGCTTATAAAGTTGAGTGGAAATCTTAGCGAACTGGAATTAAAACTTAATTCACTGGAGCATAACTCCAGTTTAAAATCTTTAATAGAAGTAGACCTTATAGAAGAACAGTATGACGCACAGAAAGTCTATGCGCTGGACCAGTTAGTAGATCAATTTCAAACCGATGGTTTCGAGATCGTAAAACAGCGTGTTCAGTTTAAAAATCAGATAGAAGGTAGTTCCCAGTTGTATGATGAGGACCAGCAATTGGAAGACCTGAAGCCAAAAGATGTTTTTGCTGAATTAATAGCTACTCACCAATACTCTAGAGATGATCAAAATGAGATCATTGCTGCTTTTGATGAAATACTTGAAGAAGTTCACTCTGGAAATACCGGCAATTAAATGAAGATCTTAAAAATAGAATTCGAGAATATCAATTCCCTCAAGGGATCTCATAGTATCGATTTTACCAAAGAACCTTTTACCACGAATTCGCTTTTTGCAATCACTGGTCCAACAGGTAGCGGGAAAAGCAGTATTCTCGATGTGATCTCGCTGGCATTGTTTAATCATGTGCCTAGATTGGGAAAGATTACCAAAAACGAAATTGCCACAAAAGGAGCGATCCTTACCCGCAACCAGAAAAACGCGATGGCCCGCATTACCTATAGCTGTAATTCCGGGATCTACAGTTCCCAATGGACCATTGAAATAAACCGAAACAAAAATTTGAATGATTATGAAATGGAACTTCATGATCATCAATCTGGCAAATTGATTGATTTGAAAAAGTCATTGATCCCAGGTAAGAATGAAGAATTGATTGGTCTCAATTATAACCAGTTCATAAAAGCTGTGTTGTTGGCGCAGGGTGAATTTGCCCAATTCCTGAGGGCAAAGAAGGATGAACGAGGTGAATTACTGGAGAAGATCACTGGAACCGGCATCTATCGACAGCTTGGAATTCGAGCTTTTGAAAAGAATAAGGAAGCTAGCCAGGAGATCATTCAGCAGCAGAACGAGATCAGGATCATAGATCAAAATTTGCTTAGTGATGAAGATTTTGCTGAGAAACAGCTAGATCTAAAGGAAAAATCACAGACCTGTGAAAACTGGAGATCTGAGATAGAAAGTATAAAAAAAGCTATTGAGTTTAAAAAATCTGTCTCAGACCTGGAATTGCAACTTTCAATTTTAAAGTCTTCGGAAGCAAAAGCCAAATCACAACTAGAAGATTTCGAAAAGGAACAGGGAAAACGTTTAAAATTGCATGAGAAGATCGAACCCAAAGCTGCAAGATTTCGGGAATGGTCTCAAAACATTGCTAGAATAAAGGAACTGGAAGCTGAAAGGTCCAGACTCTCTAATAAGCTCATTTCTACGAAAAATAACATTGAACAGCTGCTGGAAAACGCTTCAGCGCTTACAAGATTAAAACTTTCAGAAGAAAATCTGGAAAAAGGCATATTCGATTTTAGACAACGAGTGCTAGATCTACAGCAAAAAAGAGCAGATAAACTTTCTCTTTATACCACCAGAAAGGAACAGTTGAAAACAGAATTAAGAGATACGGAAATTTCAGTGAGTGATGATGCGGCTGAATTAAAATCGAATCTCAATACTACTTTTAGCACTATTTCTTCAGAATTAAACCTGCTACTTCAGAAACATCAAATTGCGACAATCGAAGATATTTCAGAAGAAATGGAAAAGCTGCGAGTATTTCAGAAGCGATCGCGGGATGCCTATCGTAATTTCATGGAGCTCCAGGATAGCAGAAAGGAGTCTGGCGCGGTACTGGAGCAGCTGAAACTTCTGGAACCTGAACTTAAAGCTGCACCTGAAAAAATCAACAAACTATCCAAAGACACTGCCCTACTGAAGTCGGATCTGGCAAACAAGCAGCTTAGCCTTGAAAATTTGAAGTTACGTGCGAGCCTGGAAGAACACAGAAAAAATCTGGTAGATGGAAAGCCATGTCCTCTGTGTGGAGCGACAGATCATCCTCTTGCCGAAGAAAATGAGGGGAGTGCTTCAGTTCTGGAAACTGAAATTGCAAGTCTGACAAAGAGCTACGAGAGTTCCCGGGAGCTACTTACTAGGGAAGAATCTAAACTTGAGAATATCAGGAAAAACTTCAGTGAATATTCTGAAAAGTTGAAAGCACTTCAACTAATGGAAGAAGAGCAAATTCAGCGTTTAACTATTAATTATGAGGAATTCAGCAATTTAAAGTCTAAGGAAGAATTTCAGAAATATGAGAACAGTCTGGAAGAGAAATCCCGGGATCTG
>NZ_CAJWRQ010000089.1 GCF_913046405.1 uncultured Christiangramia sp. | reverse complement strand
CTCTAAATGTTAAAATATTACTTTTGACCGCATGAATAAGAAGCTTTTTGTCCTTCTCGTAGCGCTGATGAGCTTGTCTTTAATAGGCATCATATTCGTTCAGGGATATTGGATTAAGAGTACGATCGATGACAGAGAAGAACAATTCTCCTATAACGCGAAACAGGCACTAATAAAGGTTTCCGAAGAAATTCAGAATTCCGAATTTGAGCGTTATTACTTTCAGTTTAAGAATCCGGATAGTATTAATAGTACCTTAAGTGACCGTACGCTTACTGAATATTTCTACACAAACAAAGATGAAAACAGGAACGAAACTTATTTTAATTCTGAAACCATTTTAGAAGAAGATTATAAGGTTTCCTCAGGTTTTTTACAGTTTGCTGAAGATAGTATCAAGTTTACCAAAATGATCAATAAAAAGGTGACAGATATTGTTCAGGAGAATAATCTCGAAGGTGGGAATTTGAGTGCAAGGCAGAGAATTGAACATATCGAGAGGCTTTCCAGAATGGAAGAGGTAGAGAAGGATATTCTTCGATCTGCGATTTCAGAACTGGTAGTTAGAATTCCTATTCATAACAGAGTTTCAGAAGACAAAATCAGGGAATTACTGGAAGAGCAGCTTGCAGAGAGAAATTTAAAGACCGCATTTGAATTTGGGATCTTTAATAATTCCATAGCTACTACGGTACATTCAGAGAATTTCAGTCTGGATCACCCGGCAACTTATGCAGTTCCACTTTTTGTTGATTCTGCAGGAAGAAGCGGTTATCAGCTTTTGGTGAATCTTACAAACAGGAAAGAAGCAGTGCTTTCATCGGTAATTTTGATGGCCTGTTTGTCTATCATCTTTACACTAATCATTGTGATCGCGTATTCAAGTGCGTTATCCCAGTTGATCAAGCAAAGGCAGATTTCCCAGATCAAGACCGACTTTATCAATAACATGACGCATGAGTTCAAAACTCCAATTGCGACCATCAACCTCGCGCTGGATGCGATCAAAAATCCGAAAGTGATTGAAGATCGTTCCAAAGTGAACAGGTATTTGCAGATGATCAGGGATGAGAATAAAAGAATGCACGCCCAGGTGGAAAATGTTCTACGAATTTCAAAACTGGAAAAGAATGAACTGGATCTTAAAAAAGAAAGACACCAGTTGCACGACATTATTCTGGATGCGATCACGCATGTGGAATTGATTATTGAAGACCGTGGTGGTTATGTACAAACCCATTTTGGGGCTTTGCGTTCATCTGTACTGGCAAACCAAGATCATTTTACAAATGTGGTGGTGAATATACTTGACAATGCCATAAAATATTCTGACGATGCACCGAAAATTGACATTTATACCACCAACGTTAAGAACTATATCTATTGTGAAATAAGAGACCAGGGAATTGGAATGACCAAACTGGTTCAAAAGAAAATATTTGAAAAATTTTATCGCGAACATACCGGTGATATTCATAATGTAAAAGGTCACGGACTTGGTTTGGCATACGCCAGACAGATCATAGACGATCATCATGGACAGATCACAGTGAACAGCGAAAAAGGGAAGGGAAGTACCTTCATCATTAAATTACCACTAATATCATAAAATATGGAAACTGAAAACAAAAAAATTCTATTAGTAGAGGATGATCCAAATTTTGGAACAGTCCTTAAAGATTACCTGGCGATGAACGATTACGAGGTGACGCACGCGAAAAATGGAATGGAAGGATTCGAGAAATTCAAAAAGGATGATTTCGATCTTTGTATTCTTGATGTGATGATGCCTTACAAAGATGGTTTCACGCTGGCCAAGGAAATTCGTGAAAAGAACGAAGAAGTGCCAATCATTTTTCTAACGGCTAAAGCCATGAAAGAGGATGTATTAAAGGGTTACAAGGTTGGAGCAGATGATTACCTGAACAAACCTTTTGATTCTGAAGTTCTTCTAATGAAAATCAAGGCGATCATGCAGCGTAAAGCTACAGATAGCGTGGCAGATTCTAAGCAATTCGAATTTGAAATTGGTGGTTTCCACCTGAATTCAAAACTTAGATTTCTGACTTTTAGAGATGAAGAGCCACAAAAGCTGTCTCCAAAAGAAAACGAATTATTAAGACTACTTGCTTTGCATGAAAATGATCTGATGCCTAGAGAGTTAGCCTTAACTAAGATTTGGAGAGACGATAACTACTTTACTTCAAGAAGTATGGATGTGTATATCGCCAAATTGAGAAAATATCTTAAGAAAGATGAGAACGTGGAAATTCTGAATATCCACGGTGAAGGTTTTAGACTTGTGATCAAGAACAAGGAAGAGACCGAAGCATAAAAAAATCATTCAGTTTCCGAGAGGTGCTGCATCATAACACTCGTTATGATGCGGTATCATTTCTCGTAAACTACAATTTGAGGCTATTATTTAGCTGCACCTATCATCAAATTTTATCTGCTGCCGCATTCTTAACATGAAAATAAGAGCGGTTTTCTTACAATACGTATCTTTACGGCATTCCATAAAATGCCCCGGGATTGATACATGCAGCAGAAATATTCAACTTTCCTACCGCTTTTCTACGAAAAGTCTGCATTAGCTTATTCTTAATTTTATTTTTCAATGTCAATAGTTTTGGGCAGGATCCGGAGGATCAAGTACCATCGTACAATTGGCTCGATAAAATTGACCTTGTCAATCAGACTTTGACCAGTTTGGATACTGATGAAATTCCTATTAGCATTGATGTATCACCAGATAACTTTCTTTACGTTTTAACCTTTGGAAATGGAATTCAGAAAAGAAATTCTGACGGTACAATCGTTAAATCTAATTTTATAGGCGGACTTAGTAGCCCGTTGGACTTTGTTATTGATAATTCAGGTTTTTTTTATGTGGCAGACTATTCCGAAGATAGTTCATGTGCGGAGAATGGTAAAATAAAAATTTTCAGGCCTGATGGTAATCTGGACAGAATTATATACACTGGACTTTATCGACCACTCGGAATCGACATAGATCGTGATGGTAATCTATATGTTGCTGAGTATAATCCTCCTGGCAATGGTTGTGAAGGTGATGAACTTAGCCGAGTAAGCGTCTATAATCAAAACGGGATTCGAATTGCACAGAATAGAAATGTCGAACGACCATATAGAATTGCCGTTAGTGCAGAAAAGAAGGTTTATCTGAGTCAGGAAGGTGGAGGTGATCCCGCAGTTCTGACATTAGATAGCAGTTTGGATATAACTGGTTCACTCGTAAATGTGCAATCACCCGGAAGTATTAATATTGATTCATTTGGTTATATTCATGTGGTTGAGTATGCGGGGAGAATTGATTTCAGTCGTTTCATAAACTTCGAAAATTTAAGGTTTGGAGAAATTCAGGATATTGCCGAAGAAATAGATGACGGGATAGATGATAATTCTTATTCCATCAGAATTTATGATCAGGCTGAAAATTTTGAGAGAAATATTACAGAGAAAATTGAGTTTCCAGTAGATCTCGCTTTTGGCAATTGTGAGCGGTTATATGTAGACAATGCGTATGCTGATGGTAGAAATACAATTTTTGGATACATACCACAAGAATTTGAATTCGATCTTGAAATATACCAAAGAACTCCAGGTTTCGATGATAATATTCCAATAATTACATGTTCTGAAAATTTAGTGTTGGAAATTGCTGAGGGAGAAAATAAGGTTGAGGTTACTTATTCCATACCAATTGCTACAGATCAAAACACTGTAGAAATAGAACTTATTGCTGGGCCGGAATCGGGTGATTTTAGGGCTGCAGGTATTTATAATGTCGTTTACGAAGCTACAGATCTTTGCGGCAATAAAGCTAGATGTACTTTTAAGGTCACTGTAAATGCACCAGACGTACAGGATACACCACCAGAATTCGACAATTGCTCAACGACGACTATTACAAAAAATAATGATCCCGGAGAATGTGGTGCCATAGTAAGATTTGATACTCCAACGGCTTCCGATGAAAATGGAAATGTTGAGGTCACTAGGATAGATACAAATACAGATTTGGTTTCCGGAAGTTTATTCCCCGTTGGAAATACAACGATAACCTTCCAGGCAGATGATGGAACAAACGATCCGGTTACCTGCAGTTTTGATATTATAGTTCAGGATACTGAAGCTCCTGTGTTAACCTGTGAGCAAACCAGAACAGTGGAGGCGGAACCAGGCGAAACTTCAGCAGTGGTCAATTTTATATTACCACCCGCACGTGATGGTTGTGATGGAATATTACCGACTCGTATTTCTGACGGCAGTATGGCATCAGGATCCAGGTTCCCAATTGGAACTACCAATATTGTGTTTGAAGCTACCGATCAAGCTAATAATACTGGGTATTGTACACTTCAGATTAGGGTATTGGCTCCCAAATCACCACCAGAATTTGACAATTGCTCAACAACGACTATTACAAAAAGCAATGATCCCGGAGAATGTGGCGCCGAAGTTAGATTTGATACTCCAACGGCTACTGACGAAAGTGGAAATGTTGAGGTCACAAGAATAGATGCAAATACAGACTTGGTTTCCGGAAGTTTATTTCCCGTTGGAACCACAACGATTATTTTTCAGGCAACTGATGGAACAAACGATCCCGTTACCTGCAGTTTTGATATCGTAGTTCAGGATACTGAAGCTCCAATATTAACTTGCGTACCGGACATAACTGCTCAGGCGTCACCTGGGAATGATTCAAAATCAATAAATTTCTCGCTTCCTACAGCCCGTGATAATTGTGATGGCGTTTTACAATCCTGGGTTTCCGAGGGAAGTCTGGTTTCTGGGAGTAATTTTCCAATTGGTTCTACTGATGTAATTTTTGAGGCAACTGATTCCAACGGTAATATGGGTTACTGTACTTTGAATGTCAATATTCTTCCTCCTAATTACGCACCTTCAATAGCATGTCCTGCTGATATATCTGTTCCCAATGACAGCGGAATTTGTGGCACCCTGGTAGAATTTGCTGATCCAACTGTGACCGATACTGAAGATGATGATCTTACAATTACCCGGACAGATGATTCAGGTTTAAATTCAGGCGATATATTTCCGGTAGGAACTACCACAATCGTTTACCAGGTTTCCGACGGAATTAATCCGCCAGTCTCCTGTGACTTCACGATCACAGTAGAAAATACGGAGCAGCCCCAGTTCTCCTCATGTCCGGAAAATATGACGGAGTTATTAAGTGTTTCAGAATCTGGTAAGATTATATTTTTTGATCTACCGCAATTTGCGGATAACTGTTCAGAAGCAGAATTGTTTCAAACTGCAGGTCCTTCATCTGGTGAGTTTTTTGAGCTTGGTGAAACTGAAGTCCGATTTGAGTTGCGGGTGAAGAATACGGTGGTAGATCAGTGCTCCTTTTCAGTTAATTTATTCCGCCAGACAGCAACCTTTCAATGCATCGAAGCGATCACGATAAATCTTGGAGAAGATGCTCAGAATTCTTCAGTCACAGAAATACCAACCTCAGAATTTATTCTTTCAGATAGCTCTAATCTTGATTTTGAACTAAATGTTCAGCAGTTCACCTGCGAGGATATTGGAACTGTTGATCTGTCTATTCGAGCTACAGATAGGGAGACGGGAGAAAATTTTTCATGTACTGTAGAAGTAACCGTCAAGGATGTTGGCGCACCACTTATTATATGTCCGGCAGATATTCAGCAACGGGAAATACCTGCAGGAGGTGATTTCGTATTACCTCAGGTAACCGATCGCTTTACTGTTACCGATAATTGTGACGCTTTTGAAGATCTGGAAATCGTTCAGAATCCACAGGCGGGTACTGCATATTCAGAAGCAGGGGATTATATAGTGATAATCACGGCTACCGATTCTGCTGGAAATACTGAAGAGTGCCAGGTAACTTACAGATTGACCCTGGATGAAGAGTCCGAAGAATTTGCGCTCAATTGTCCGCAGAATGAAAGTGTTCTTAGAGCCGATGATAACTGTGAATATATAGTACCTGATTTTTCAAATACTATCATTTTCTCACCTGCTAATGCGAATTTCTCCCAATCTATACCAGCAGGAACGAGAATAGAACGGTCAACTAATATTGAAATTACCGCAAGTTTTGACGGAGAATCAGACTCCTGTACTTTCGAGCTCGTTTTAAAAGACAATACATCACCCGTGCTTAGTTGTCCTGATGATCGAATGATAGTAGTTGCAGAGGGTGAAAGTGTTGAAATCCCAGACTTTCGAGGGGAATTGGAGGTAAGTGACAATTGCGGATTGGCAGAGATCATTCAGGATCCGGCACCTGGGACGCTAATTTCAGAAGATACCGAGGTGAGTTTTATAGCCTTCGATACCTCTAACACTAACAATGCTTCAGACTGTAGTTTTATGCTGACCTTAGTTGTCGATACAGAAGGAAACGATATTCCTATTGCGAATGAAGATTTCTATTCCACACCCGTCAATACAACCTTGAATATTTCTGTGGAAGATGGAGTTCTGGCCAATGATATGGATGCAGATGGTGATGAACTAACCGCCACGCTTGTTGAAAATGTTACCAATGGAACTCTTGAGTTCGAATCTGATGGGTCTTTTGTCTATACTCCAAATGACGGATTCATTGGCGATGACTTTTTTAAGTACTATGTTTTTGATGGTTTTACTGAAGTTGAAACGACGGTTACCATTAGTGTAGTGCCGGTAAATACTGGAGGATTTCAGTGCGTGGAGGCTTATGTTCTCGAACTGGATGAAAATGGTACAGCACAGCTCCAGATTACTGATTTGTACACTGGTGACGCTTCAGAAATCACTTTCAGCCTTGATAAGGAGTTTTTCGACTGTGATGACCTTGGAACTAATCAGGTTACTCTAAGCTATACAGGAGTTGAAAATGGTTCCTGTGAGATAAGTATCGAAGTGGTTGACCAAATCAAACCCGAAATTGAAGTACAGAACATTGGAGTCGATCTTGATCTTTCAGGGAATGCAACTATTGCTCCGCAGGATGTGATCGTGAGTTTTAGTGATAACTGTGACAACGATCTAAGCTACGAATTAAGCCGAAGTACTTTTAGCTGCAAGGATCTAGGATGGAACGAGATCAACGTGATTGCAACCGATGCCAGCGGAAACTCCACTACAACTTCTGTAGAAGTACAGGTTTTTGCTGAAAGCGGAATTTGTAATGGTACTGGTGAAGGTTCAGAATATATCTTTATTTATCCCAATCCAAACCAAGGTAGTTTTAAAGTAGCAACCCCTGCCGATGTCACTATTTCCAGGATTGAAGTATTCGATCACCGTGGAAGATTTATCACCGGGAAAGATTTTGCTCCAAACGTTGGGGAATACGCAATTAGTACCGGGCCATTGCAGGAAGCGGTGTACGTGGTCAAAATGATTACCAACGAGGGTGAAAAAACTAAGCGATTTATTATTAAGAATTGATCTTTTCCTGCAGGTGTGCGGCAATCAATTCAAAATTTGTAGTGCGATCAAACCAGGTAATAGTTTCATCTTTTCTAAACCAGGTTAATTGTCTTTTGGCAAACCTTCGCGTATTTTTCTTGATCTCAGCAATAGCAGTTTCCATATCCCATTGCTCATCAAAGTAGGCAAACAGCTCTTTGTAGCCAACCGTATTCAACGCATTGTATTTTCTGGAAGGATATAATTGTTGGGCTTCTTCTAATAGTCCGTTTTCGATCATTAGATCTACCCTTCGGTTGATGCGGTCATATATTTCTCCCCTTTCCGCAGTAAGACCTATAGAAACTGTTTCGAAATTCCTGACATTTTTTTTCTTTTTCAGAAATGATGAAAATGCCTTTCCGGTTCCTATGCATATTTCTAAAGCACGAATAAGGCGATGTGGATTTTGAACATCGGCTAACGCGTAATATTCCGGATCCATTTGCCGTAATTTTTGCTGAAGTGATTGCAAACCGTGTTGTGACAGTTCTTCATTCAGTTCCAAACGAATATTGCTATCTATTTCGGGAAAATGATCGAGACCTTCCACCACAGCTTTGGTATAGAGTCCGCTGCCGCCTACCATCACCATGACATCGTGTTCTTCGAAAAGTTCATCCAGTTTTGCCAGGGCTTCTTTTTCGAAATCCCCAACATTGTAATCTTCTGTAATTGATTTGTGCTGAATAAAATGGTGATTAGCTGCCGCGAGCTCTTCCGGTTCGGGAACTGCCGTTCCAATCGCCATTTCTTTAAAAAATTGCCGGGAATCTGCCGATAGAATTTCAGTTTTGTAAAGATTCGCAACTTGAATTGAGAGCGCAGTTTTTCCTATGGCAGTTGGACCAACAATATTGATAAGTTTCTTAGTCATTCAATTCGTATCCACAACGATGGCAGTATTCAGCATTGTCCAGATGCTTTGTTTCATTGCAATTTGGGCAAGCCTGTGTATTTTTTGGAGCATCAGTTGCCTTGCTATATTCTGCACTTACGATACCTGTAGGAACGGCGATAATTCCGTAACCCGTGATCATAATCAGTGAAGCGATCAATCTTCCCACTGGCGTGACCGGAGCAATATCACCAAAACCAACCGTAGTTAAAGTTACAATACACCAGTAAATTGAAAGAGGGATATTATTAAATCCGCCATTCTCACCTTCCACAAGGTGCATTAAAGTTCCGGCGATGATACAAATGATTAGTACTGCGAATAAAAAAACAAGAATTTTAGCTTTGGAATTTTTCAGCGCAGAGATCAGTTTTTGAGACTCTCCAACATAACGTGTAATTTTTAGCACCCTGAAAACCCTTAGTAATCGTAATGCTCTAATGGCGAATAATAGATTGGCGCCTCCAAACAGGAACCCGATATAACTGGGTAAAGTAGAGAGCAGGTCCACCATTCCGAAGAAACTAAAAATATATCGCTTCGGTTTATTGATCGTAATGATTCTTAAGACATACTCGATAGTAAAAATCACCGTGATCACCCATTCAGCAATATAGAATTCGGTTGCATATTTAGCCAGCATCCATGAGACGCTTTCCATCATTACTAAAGCGACGCTAATAAGAATAACCAGCAAAATAGCCACATCGAAGGTTTTACCAGCCGGAGTATCGGCTTCGTAAATTACCTCATGCAGTTTGCGTTTCCAATCTGGAAGTGTCTCTTTATTACTCAAAATCTAAGATTCATAGGTTCTAATTTAACTATTTTCCTCGAGTACAATGAGCGACTGACTTTGAACTGTCAGTAATTCATTAAAGAATTTTTTGAGTCCGTCGTAGTATTCTTGCGTATAGAGCGTTTGAGAAAGCGTCATACGGCATTGAACCATCACTACATTTTCTGAAAAACTAACGGCATTAAAGATCAAAGCTCCTCCGTTCCCCGGTAACCTGATGGCCTTTTGCTCCGGAAGTTCTTTTACTGAATAGCCTTCGGGAATATGAATTTCTGCGGAATAGCTAAACGCATTTTTATATCCGAAGTCGATAGGATAGGTACGCTCATCCAGGTTAAAAGGATTCTTTTCGAAAAACTGAAAGCTGAAGGGGTTCAGATAGATAAGATCATTGATTTTCTGACTCACATTTTCAAGCGTATATTGGATCTGGAGTCCGTTTTCAACGTCATCAAGGTTTTCTACCGCGATATTAGTAGATCTTGTGAATTGCTGTGCTTTAGAAAGTTCCTGGAATATCTTGTCTTTACCGTTTTCCTTGATCTTATTTCTGAAGTTCACTGCATGGTATCCGTTTAGATGCTGATTAGATGTTCCTGAAGCCGTCCCATCCTTGTGCACTTTTAAAGAATCTCTAAATGCGTAATTGCTGAAGTCGTTTGGTTCGATCGCCATCCAGTCACTGGAACCATCCAGGTTTATTTTACGCGCATAAGTATTCAGAGCGCGAAATGGAAGTCGGCCAAAATCCAGCTGCTCATCAGTCACATCAAGATTGTATTTCTTTCCATCCAGATTTAGCTGAATGAAGAAATAATTATATTCTGAAATCGCAGGATGAACCCTTGGAGCGAAACCGTTTCTTCGGGTAGAAGCCAGGACAGGAGACACATTAAATTCTTCGGAAGCATAGACATTATGCAACAGGCTATTGATCGCAAGAACGCTTCCAGATTTACTGTCTACGATATCCTTGATGTTCATATCACCATGGATATCATATTCGCCATTCCATTTATAATTTTCCTGAATAAAATAGTAGATTTTTTTTGCCTTTTCCAAGGTATTTGGAAGACTGCTAATTGCATCAGGAAGTACATCTTCTACGGCATTGTCTTTTTTCCATTGTTTTCCCCAATTGCTGGAAGTTCTAATCTCTTTATCTGCATCATCCCAGGTTAGGGTGTATTTACGTTCAAAACCATCGGTTCTGGTAACCTGCTTCAATTCGTACTCGATTTTGGCAATATAATTGTCTTCGCTGGTCATGTAGTCTTCCTCGATAAATGCAGGAATATCTTTCATCACATACAAAGTCTCTACGCAACCTGCCATGGAAGAAGTAATACCGAAACTTATACAATGTTCGATCAATTTATCTTCATGTTTATGTAGCTTCCTTCCTCCGGTAAGCGTGGTGTGATATTCGTAATTTCCCGGGATCTTCGACGTGAATTGTGAATGCATCTTCGGAATATCATCCTGAAATTCCCATGTTCTGAAATCGAAAGTAAAAGGAGAAACGATCTTATATGAAAACTGAATGACATTTCCCGGTTCTACATCTGGAAACGCAAAGGAAAATTCGTTGTAGAACTTGTGCTCGCTTTCGAAAGTAGCCGATGTTTCTACTTTTTTCTTAACGATACGACCGTCAACTAATTTGAAGGTATGGGCTTTAAGATCTTTCAATTCCATAACCTTGTCGCTATCTCTGTTCTTACCTAATGGCACTTTAATAGTAGCATAATCAATTCCCTGCTTATCCAGGATCTTAATCTTCGCCTTATAATCTGTCACCACCTCGTAATCTTCGTCTGGATCAAATTCAGTAAAACCTGACTCGTAGATATAAACAGCATGGGCAGTGGTATCCAGCGTGTAATTAGTTGCTAATAGGTCTTCTCTTGATACATCAAATTCTTCAGTAGAATAGTTAGAATTCTGTGCAGGAACAAAGCTGATACATAATAAAAATACCAGCGTAAAAAATTTACTCATGAATGGATAATTGGATGATTTTAAATTGATGCTTTTTTCTTAAAAAGCTTTGGATAATATGTTCAGCATCACGGTTATTATTCATGGGTGTAATAATGGACCTGATGATGTCCAGATTGTTGATCTGGTGATTTAAATTGAAATAACCTACGCCTTTAAATTCGCCATCCTCGATCAATAAAGCGCTCTTTTCATCTACTTCTCTTCCACGACCAACCAAGAGCATATTCTTATTTTCATAAGAATAGCGATCAATAAGTTCACGCACTCGTTCATTATAGGTTTCCGGTTGTTCCTCTTCCACGCAGGCACCGTGGCAACTCTTGATAGTATAGGCAAAGCAATTTCCTTTGCCCCCGTGTAATCCAGATAATCTTTCGCATAATTCATATTCCTCAACCCATTTGGTTAAAGAATTTTTCGCAGAACGCAAAGAACTGAAGGTGGTGATGCGATCCCTGGAACTTACTGCCTTGCCAATCTTTAAATTAATATAACCCTTTTCGTCTACTGAATGATATAATGCATGGCTGAAAATATCTCTTTTTAGAGCCCGGTTATATTTAGGTTTGATCTGTTTTATTTCCTGGTTCTCTTTTAATAGCGCAATGAGCTCATTGCCGGTAAGTTCAAAGGATACTGAAGCTACCTTTTTCTGCATTTCCCGCGACTTTGGATTGTC
>NZ_CAJWRQ010000088.1 GCF_913046405.1 uncultured Christiangramia sp. | reverse complement strand
TTTCTCAAGATTAGGATTTTTCATTGACTTTTAGTAGTTTTCCCATAACTTACACATGATAAACATTGTTTTAAGTACCGGTTTTATTTGGGTTAGACCAATTCAGACCCTGATCAATTACCTCGGAAGTGACCCAGCATGCTCCAAATCTCGGAATTTAGTGTAATTTCCTTTATAAATTCAGGTTTTCCTTTATACTTACTCAAAACTTCATTACCCCAATTTTCATAGAATTTGGTATCAAACTTGAGGCCTGTGATTTCTTCAATTTCATCAGACTGGACCTCATTAAAAATTTTAACCGCGCTACAAACTGCCAGTGAACCTGAACTTTTATCCCTGGAAATACTGAAGAATGCAGAGCTTTCAGAAATAATGGTTCCCGAAGTATTGGAATTTAGTAGATCTGTATTCGTAATTTTCTCTTCTTTAATCTGACCGTCAAGCTTTTGAAAACCTGTAAATTTCTCTGAAGTTTCATCTACGGCACCAACGATCAAATTCTGAATTTCAGGATCGAGCTCAAACTGCATTTGCGCATCCAGAAGACAGCTTTCAAAGCTTACTGAATTTTGAGTGTAGGTCATATTATAACCCGTGCATTTCAGAAAAAGCGCGATTTGTCCGCTTACCGTATTGTGGGTAGATTGAATAAAAGAAGTCGGTGTCAACAACTGCTCCTCACTTTTCTCTATTTGTTGCATAAACTTTTCGGTATCCTGCATACAACCCTGACCTGTGCCAACGAGGATCGCATCGGGACTTTCAATTCCAGACCTGGAAAGAGCTTGTACTGCACTGAAGATTCCCATTTTAACTGCTTTAGACATTCTTCGCAGCATCATGGGTTTGATCAATTCCTTATAATTACGCGCACTTGCTCTTAAGATATTTCCCTGCAGTTCCAGCACTTCTTTGGAAGTTAGGAAATCTTCAGGCTGCGCTGTAATGGTGGAAACACTGTTAATGTAAAAGCTACGCATATTTACTGAAGATTAACGAGGTGCAGTTGCCACCGAACCCGAAAGAATTCGACATTACGTGATCGAGTTTACGATATTCCTTTTGAGTAACCGGCATCAAACCATTTTCCATCACATCCTGAAAATTGAGGTTGGCAAAAACCTGCTGATTCTGTAACGATAATATAGAATAAATAGCCTCTACTGCGCCGGCCGCTCCTAAAGTGTGTCCGGTAAATGCTTTAGTAGAGCTGAAGTCAGGAACTTCATTCTGTGCGAAAACACGCTTCAAAGCATTGGTTTCGGCGAGATCATTATTAAGTGTTCCGGTACCGTGAGCATTAATATAATCGATCTGGGAGGAATTTAATTCTGCCGATCTTAACGCAGCGGTCATTGCTTTGTACGCGCCTTCCCCGTTTTCTGAAGAGGCAGTTTGGTGAAATGCATCGTTTGCATTACCCGCACCAGAGACTTTCGCAAGTACAGGTTGTTCAAGACTGGTACCTTCAGCTTCCAGAACCAAATACGCCGCTGCTTCTCCGAGATTGAGTCCATTTCTGTTGATATCGAATGGTCTGGCTGGTTTTTCTGATAAAATTCGAAGAGAATTAAAGCCATTGATAGTGAATTTTGTGAGACAATCACTTCCTCCCACGATCACTTTATTGAATCTACCCGACTGAATCAACCTTGCCCCGTTCAGGATAGCGTTTGCAGAGGATGAACAGGCAGTACTGATCGTTGTAACATGTTCTTTAATCCCAAAATAATCTGCGATCTTTTGTGTGGTATAACCTGGATGTTGCGCTTGTATATAGGCTCTTAAAGCAACATTTTCGTCAAATTGTTCGAAATATTCCTCTGTTTTATCGATTCCTCCCACACTGGTTCCAGATACAAAAGCTGTATTTTCTGGGTCAGGTACCAGATCTGTATTTTTAAATATTTCAGTAATTGCTTTGATTCCGAGTAAGGAAGCACGGGTGATCCCAGAGTTTGCAGAAAGTTTTAATTCTTCCAGTAATTCAGCATTGGAAAGTTTGATCTCGCCAACAGGAAATTGATGTTTTGTTGTTAGAATATCGGGTTTGGATAATCCGTGAACATCATTTTGCAAAGCATGAAGATTAGCCGTTACGCTCGAACCAATGGCAGAAACTATGCCCATCCCGGTTACGACTACAGTTTTCATAAATTACTTCGTACGATGTTTCTCGATAAAACCTGCCATGGTATTTACTGAAGCAAATATCTCCTTTCCCTGGTTAGGATCGGTCAGCTTAATTCCGTAATCTTTTTCAAGCAACACAATTAATTCCAGTGCGTCAATGCTATCAAGTCCCAGTCCATCTCCAAACAGGGCGTCTTCATTTTCAATGTCTGAAGGTTCCATGTCCTCCAGATTAAGTTGTTCTATTATGCTTTCCTTTAGCTCGGTATGTAGGTCACTCATTTGTAGTAGCGTAGATTTTCGGCAACTGTCCCCGTTGAGATTGCAGATCTTCAAGATCGGCGACATGCCACAAAAATACATCATATTCATTATTGTGCAAGTTTAGCCAGCCACAAAGCACATTTTCGCAAGCTAAATTCTTAAGTTGTATTTCAGCATAATCCAGCATTAGTTCCGGATCGAATTTTTCGGTGATAAAAAATGCATTTTCAGACTGAATTGAATGTCTGATACTTATTTCTCCCAGCACAATATTCGGCAAAGTATATACAAAGACAGAAGGTGAAGCGAAATTCTGCATACTTTCCTGAAAACGAAGATCTGTGTCCTGGCTTGAACTGGAATTTGAGAATATTAAACCGGTATTTTTCTCCAATTGGATCTTTTCTGAAAGTAATTCTGCAGCAATGAAGCCTGCTTTGCTAAGTCCATCCATTTTGAAGAACTTGGAATAATTAATTCCGAAGAACTTATACGCCTGACTCATGAATTTAATGGACTCTAATTTATCTTCTGTTTTAAACAATAATCCTTCAGAAGATGTGATCCTATTGTCCTTTATCTTGATAAACTTAATTGATTGATCTTCAGACATGAGCTTTCGTTTTTCTGAAAAGCATGGCAATATTACAGCCTCCAAAACCTGATGCTGTTTTTAGCGCAATGTTAAGTTTTTTCTGAGTAGCTTCCGTAGTAATATTTAAGGATGCAGAAACACCTGAGCTTTCGAAATTCTTCGAAATGATCAATTCGTTATTAAGTAAGCTATGTTTAAGCATAATGGATTCGATCAAGGCTGAAGCGCCTAACGCATGCCCGAAATATCCTTTTAAGCTATGCATTGGAATATCGTTGAGATTGGATCTATTGAATGCTATAGCTTCCATTTCATCATTATAGATGGTCGCCGTTCCATGAGCTGAAATTGCGTCAATTTCTTCGGAAGTAATACCAGTAAAATGTTCTAATCTGGAAATTGCCTGGTACAAACCTTCACCATCCCTGCTAGGGCCGGAAATATGATTTGCATCATTGGTAGTAACAGCATGAATGAATTCCACATTTTGTTCCTGTGATGTTTGCCCATCAATAAATACTGCGGCAGCTGCTTCACCTAGACTAATTCCATTTCGTTCGGCATCAAAAGGTTTGCATGCCTTCGCACTCATAGCCTGGAATGATTGAAAACCCGAAAGAACAAAATCTGACACCAGATCTCCTGCTGCTACTATGGCACTATCAAACTTTCCATATTTAATAAAATCTGCGGCTGTTTTGATAGCCAGACCTCCGGAAATACATGCATTTGATACCACGATGGGCTTATTTTTAAATCCGAAAAAGTCTGCAACCACCTGTGCCATTTTCCAGAGTTCGACCCGCTCTTTAGCAAATTTATTAGAGTTCAAAAGATCGATGTTTCCCTTGGTAGTGGCAATAACCAGCCCTGTACTCAAAGAGTCTACCCTTTCCTCTTTATCGACTACATCCTTTATAGCAAGAATCAGCATCTTTTCCAGCTTCGTGTAATCCTCACAATTACCTATCAGGGAAAAACTGCGATCAATGATTTCTTCATCCAGCATCCCTGCATAATAACCAGCTGGATACTTTGACGTAGGCTTCTGAAGTTTTAAAGCTGAATTTTGCAATCTCAATTCCCGTAGATTGGCCATAGTGCCAAAACCCAACGGAGATATTATGCTATCAGATTTTAAGTAAACTTGCTGCATTTTACAAGTTCATTTTTGATTTCCAGGCTTGATAGAACTCAGGGTTTATAAGCGAAAGTTCATTATTTTGATCTAAAAAAACCTGTACGGTTCTCCCCGTACAGATCAATTCTTCATTCTTAAAGATCTTATAGGTAAAGATCATTTTTGCTGAAGCAGCATTTTCAAAACTGGTTTCAACCGTAAACTTATCCCCATAAGACAGTGGTTTTTTATGCTCACAACTTGAGGATACTATCGGTGTTGCGTACCCATTTCTTTCAGCATCGAGATAAGATATACCATGAGTATGGCAGAAATCCTCCCGACCTTCCTCAAAATATTTAAGATAGTTCCCATGCCAGACGATTCTTAAAGGATCGCATTCATGAAACTTTACTTTCAGCTTTGTGGTATGAGTTAATGCTGTGGACATTAATCGACAGTCACCGTTTTCATCTCAGACATGGCGATCACCTCTCCCCTGTCATTTTCGGTTCGGGCAGAGACCGAGGTCACGTTCATGATCTCATGCAAAATTTCCACATAGGTGGTAATACTCTCTCCAACCAAAGGCTGTCCAAGAATTTCAACAGTTTTGATCACACCTATAAAACCTGTTTTTGGCTTCGTATTGCCGCTAAGAGAACCCTGATATCCACGATGCAAGGACATACTTTGAGCCATATGTTCAATAAGACCACTCTCAGATAATTTACCATAATCGAGCATGAGACTATCTTCCGGGACCGTAAATCCAGTTACACCAGTAAGATCTGTATATTCAAATAAAGTGTCCACGAATACAAAAGGTATCTTTTGAGGAATGAGATTAGAAATTTCCTCTGCTGAACGGATTGGATGATGTAATAAGTTTTCTGCCATAGCTAACTGAAATCGTTCCAGTAATCATAATAATTATACCATTGGTGAGGATATGTTCTCACCATTCTTTCCAGATCGTCAAGATAAGATTTTAAAATTTCTTTTGTCGTGTAGCTGTTAGCTTTACAAGGACGTGCAAAAAAATGATAGTGAAAATTCTTTTCTCGCATTAGATGCACGAACAAAACTGGAATTTTATTCCTGGCGGCAAGTTTAAAAGGACCTTCAGGAAATTTAACCCTTTCCCCCAGAAAATTAGCTTCCATAGTGCTCGACTGCTCCATAAACCTGTCTGCCGCAAAAACCAGTAATTCATTATGATCCAAAGCTTTTTTCATCGCAAATACATGACTTAGATCATCCTTCATCACGATCACTTTCACTTCTGTATCTCCAGTGACAGATTGCAGGTATTGCTTGATTTGTTTGTGTTCAAAGTCGGTTACTACAAGGTTTACAACTGCATCTGCATGTCGTTCCGCAAAGAAATGCTTGGCAAGATTAAAATTGCCTATGTGTGCTGTAAGCAGGATTCCGCCTTTCTGCTGCTTCAGCAATGCTTCTATATATTCAACGCCATCGAATTCAAAAGTAAACTTGTTTCTTAATCCATTGGTGATCGCAATCCTGTCGAGTTGTATTCTTCCGAAGGTAAAATAACTACGATATACATTAAATGCTGAGCTCAATGGAGAATACCCAAGTCTTTTTCTGAAGAGATAATAGGTGCTGCGGGTCGAAGAAGAAGAGAAAATGATAAAATAAGCGGCAACGAAAAGGAGTACAAAATAAGCAGCGATCAGTCCGAAGCTTTTAATGATCTTTACATAGATCCTGAAGCCAAGTAAAGTTCCCCGGGATTTCCCTTTCCAAGTTGCCATGATTAAGAGTAGAGTCCGCCATTAATATTGATCACCTCACCGGTGATATACGAAGATCTATCAGATGCCAGAAAACTTACCAGATTTGCCACCTCTTCCGGATCTCCAAATCGATTCAAAGGAATTAGTTCTTTATATTTTTCAGCATCAAAATCTGCGGTCATTTCAGTATTAATAAATCCGGGAGCAACGGCATTCACCGTTACTTTCCTTTTTCCAATTTCCTGTGCAAGTGCTTTGGTAGCTGCAATAACAGCTCCTTTTGCTGCTGAATAATTTACTTGTCCAGCGTTTCCCTTTAAACCTGAGAGCGAAACCATATTAATGATCCTTCCGCTTCTAGCTCTCAACATATCCTTTACAACGCTCTGGGTCACATGATAAAATCCCTGCAAACTAGTATCTAAAACCGAATTCCAGCTATTCTCAGACATAAAAATAAAAAGTCCGTCGTCGCTAATACCGGCATTGTTTACCAGAACGTCAATAGTTGAATCCTTATTTTCAGATTTCCACGTACTAATCTTCTCTGAAACTTCAGAAGCATTGGCAACATCAAATTTAAGAAGTTCACAGATAACATTCAATGATTCAACTTCCCGTTTGACCGCTTGAGCCGACTCCTCATTAGACCTGTAATTCAATAGAATATTGAGTTTATGATCATTAGCCAGTGCTAGACAAATCGCTTTTCCAATTCCGCGTGAACCGCCGGTTACCAAAGCAAATCTTTTTTTAGTCATAAGCCTGATGAGTTTTGAGATATCCCTTTAAATTTTGAATGTCTTTATACAGGACCCTGTCTTCTTTTATCTGCGGAAAAATCTTTTTAAGATCCTCAATTTTCAAGGTAGTCGATGAAGATAAACGATCATCATATTGAAGTATATAAAGCGCCTGAAGGATCGTTGCCATTTCAGTAGCTAAAACTTCGTAACAGTTGTCGATCACCTTACGGGTCAACATTGCTGAATTTGCTCCCATACTCACTATATCCTGATTGTCATTGTTATTGGGTATGCTATGAACGTACATGGAATTGGAAAGCATTTGATTTTCAGCAGTAGTCGAAACCGCTGGAAACTGTGCGCCCTGCATTCCGAAATTCAGACCTAATTTAGACGCATTGACAAAAGCAGGTAAAAAGTCATTGAGTTTTGGATTCAGTAAATAGTTAATCTGCCTTTCCGCAAGCATGGATGTTTTGGTCATAACCAGCCTAAGTTTATCCATTTCCAGAGAAATATAATCACCATGGAAATTACCTCCATGGTAAACCTGCTCAGTCTTTACGTCGATAATAGGATTATCATTGGCAGAATTCACCTCTTCCAGTAAAATTTTGGTCGTTTGTGAAAGAGTATCCATCACAGGACCAAGAACTTGTGGAACGCATCTTAAACTATAATATTCCTGAACTTTTTCTTTGAACAACTCCGTTTTTGCATGATCTGTATTATAAAATTCTTCCTTTCTGGATCTGGTGAGACCGGAGTCTTTCAAGTGATTTCGCATAAGTTTAGCGATTTGCTGCTGACCCTTATGACGTTTTGCCTGATTTAATTCTTCGGAAAGGTGATCATCATAAGCTTTTACAATTTCATTGATCACAGAAGAACAAAAAACCGACCAGTCCAGCAATTGCTTTGCGTAAACAATATTAACAAGGCCAAGCCCGGTCATCGCAGAAGTTCCATTCATGATTGCCAGCCCTTCTCTAATGGTGATCTTCGCTGGACGAATATTCTTTTGTCTGAAGACTTCTTCAGTATCTCTGCGTTTTCCTTGGTAGAAAACTTCACCTTCCCCAATAAGGACCAAAGCTAGATGAGCTAATTGCACCAGATCACCTGAAGCTCCTACTCCACCGTGTTCAAAGATCAAAGGTGTGATTTCTAAATTGATCAATTGAATTAAAACTTCAGCAACAGAAATATCGATTCCAGATTTACCTAAACTAAGAGTATTCAGCCTGGCTAACATTAGCGCCCGCACGTCTACTTCTGAAAGTATAGCACCTGCACCTGTAGCATGACTTCTTATAAGATTTAGCTGAAGGTTGACAGAATCTTCTTCTGCAACCCGGTACTGTGCCATAGGTCCAAAACCTGTATTTACTCCGTAGATGATTTTATTTCGCGAAAATTTCTCAAGAAATTGATGACTTTGGATAATCCTGTCTCTGGCTTCAACACCTAATTCTACCCTTGTTCTCTGAAAAACAACTTGTTGAAATTCTGAAAGTGTAAGTTCCTTCTCCAGGTTAATCATAAGTAGCTGCTTGATTTCAGGATTGTATAAAGATTTCGCTCTGGACAAATGTAATATTTTTAGCGGGAAAGCGGGATATAGCATGAACCGAGTAATAAATTATAAGTATTGATAATTTCATAAATGTCAACTTAACCTCTCCAAAATTTTATCAAAGTATTGCTGAAGTTATTAAACAGTTAGCATTGGAAAGTCGGCTATTAAAATCAATTTCAATAAGATACATTCGTCCAATAGATCTGCCACTGGCATGATCGATTGCTTATATCTCACGAAAGCTCTGCCTTAACTGGCAGAGCTTTTTATTGAGGTGAATTCAACTGAAGCATATTTTCCATTAGCTTTGTATCCTTAGATTATGGTTAAAAAAGAATATGACGTTGTAATTATTGGTGCGGGACCGGCTGGTATGGTTGCAGCAGGTTACCTGGAGAAAACCGGTGTATCTGTATTGGTGCTGGAAAAGCAGTTTTTCCCAAGGTTTGCCATTGGGGAAAGTTTGATTCCCCGCTGTATGGATAATTTCGCTGAAGCCGGATTACTCGAAGACCTGCAGAAACAAAATTACCAGAAAAAGACGGGCGCACGTTTCGTTAAGAATGGGAAAGTCGTTGAATTCGATTTCAGTAAAAAGTTTGGGGAAGGCTGGAACTGGACCTGGCAGGTACCCAGAGCAGACTTTGATCATAAACTTGCAGAAAGCATTCAGAAAAGGGGCGTGAACATTGATTTTGGAGCTGAAGTGGTTTCTGCGGAATGGGAAAGCAAGCTTTGGAATATTGAATCTAAAGACCCAGATGCCGTTCTAAGTCGTATCACTTCCAGATTTATAATTGATGCCAGTGGAAATGGCCGGGTCTTAGCCGGAATGCTTAAACTGGAAGCTCCCGCCAAGATTTATGATCATTCCTCCATTTTCACTCACATTAAGGAAGAACACCGACTTCAAGGTAAAGAAGGAACACAAATTACTTTTGAGATCATTAAACGTGGTGCCTGGTTCTGGTATATTCCTTTTTCCAACGGGACTACTAGCTTGGGGTTTGTGGGAGAAAACGACTGGTTCCATACATTTTCAGGCTCTAAGGATGAGATATTTAAGCAAATGCTGGATCAGTGCGACTTTTACAAAGATCGATTTTCAAAGCAGGAATATTTGTTTGAGCCTGTAAAACTATCTGGTATATCCAAGAATGTTCAGCTTTTACATGGTGAAGGTTTTGCGATGGCTGGAAACTCCGCTGAATTTCTCGACCCGGTTTTTTCTTCCGGGGTTGCATTTGCGACAGAAAGCGGATTACTAAGTGCTAAACTAGTTGCAAGGCAATTGTCTGGAGAAGTTATAGATTGGGATAAAGAATATACTGAGCATATACAAAAGGCCATTAATGTATTCGCCACCTACGTAAAAGAATGGTATACAGGAAGATTACAGGATATTTTTTTCACTGAGGATGCCAGTGAAAATATTAAAATGCAAATTTGTTCTGTACTTGCAGGATATGTCTGGGATAATAAAAACCCTTTTGTTCGAAATCATGATAAGGCTATTAGAAACTTGCACGACTTTTTATATCCAGAAAAGTTTCAATAAATTTTTTTCACACCTATTTAATTGAAGTCAAGTAGTTTAAGGAAAGTTGCTCGATTTTACCTTAAATTTTCTTCCAAAAAGATAAAAAAGGTTTGGTTGGTACGTAAGTAAAACTTAGATTTGCAACCGCAAAATTACTTGCGAAGTTCTTAAATAAACGGAGAGTTGCCAGAGTGGTTAATGGAGCAGTTTGCTAAACTGTCGACGAGCAATTGTCGCATGAGTTCGAATCTCATACTCTCCGCTAGATTTTTAGTCTGTGGTTCTTTTATTCTCTTTTCGACCGGAAAATTGGAATAAATTTCCTCCGCTTCCCGGATATCTTACAAGATAGTTTGGAACGGAAAAGACTAAAAACACAATTCACTTTTCGGGGTGTAGCGTAGCCCGGTTATCGCGCCTGCTTTGGGAGCAGGAGGCCGCAGGTTCGAATCCTGCCACCCCGACTAAAGCCTGTTAATCTTTTGATTGGCAGGCTTTTTTTATTATTGGTTTCTTCTGTGCTTATTCTAGCCTCGTTTTATTCAGGATCTGATAGATCATTATACCTTACAAGCATTTTATAACAATTGCTCTTTTGTAATAATCCAATATTCCTTCAGAACAAGATGATCTAATCTTAGCAATTGAAAATTTCAGTAAAGACTTGTTAACTAATTTATTTTCAGCAGCTCTGATTAATAAAATAGTTAATTTAGAAGCTTATATTACCTAAGCTATTCTGAAGTGAAAGCGAAATTAACAGAGATCCATACTTCTCCCGAATTCGAAGCTGCTTTTAAGGCTTATCCTCAATTGCCCAAAAAGAGACTCCGGTACTTATGTGAACTAATCATTCAAACTGCTCAGGAAACTCGAGGTGTTGATAAGCTCGAGCTTAGTTTGAAATGGGGCGAACCCGCATTCAAAAGTAATATTGGAAGTACGCTAAGAATAGACTGGAAATCAAAGAGTCCAGAACAATACGCACTCTACTTTCAGTGTTCTAGCAGGCTGATTGAAACTTTTCGATTGGTTTACGAACCAAAATTAAAATTTGAAGGAAACAGAGCTATCACTTTCAAATTGGATCAGGAAATACCTATATATGAACTAAAAGAATGCATCAAAGCCTGTTTGAGATATCACGAGATCAAACACATGGAATTTTTAGGAATTACATAGATGTTGAACCTTAAGCTCATACATATCCTTCAGCCAAGTAAGTATTTCTAGATCTCATTATAACTATACCCTACAAGCTTCATATACCATCCTGGAAAAACACACAATAAGTAAATCATTGTTTTAGGTTTACACAAGCTTCAGAAATATCTATACATAAAAAAAAGCCCGCTAAATTAGCAGGCTTCTATTATATCTAATATTGCTTCTATCTAAGACTGGCTACAGTAATAGAAGGATATTTCGCTTTTATTAGCATATAAACTCCATATCCAACAAGTCCTATTGCTACGATACCTAGTGCGATAGATCCAAATTCTGCCTGAATATAACTAAATGCATCGGTTTGAGTTTTAACATTACTACCGCTGGAAAGTCCGGACTTCAACGTTAAATAAGCCATAAGCCCCAATACTAATCCTCTGGCAGTATGTCCAAATTTACCGGCATTAATAAGCAACTTCTGTTCTTTTTGATCCATTCCTGCTTCTTCCACTTCTTCCCGAAATTTTCCAGAATACGCACGATACAAGTCATAAATGGCCTTTATTGCCATACCTATACCGATAATGATCGCGATTGTATCACCTTTTGAACCAGACATGATTCCACCCATCATTCCTCCAGAACCACCTGAACTACTACCGAAAGCTAATTTGAAAGAATAATAAGCCAAACCACCGTAGATGAGTCCGCTAATGAAATACCCTATCCGCTTTCCATAACCCTTTAGATTATCTTCAAATTCTCCTGGGTTATAAAATACCTGATACATTCTCCAGAATACATATCCAAGAAGTCCAATTCCCATAATTACAAGTAAAACCTGTCCATATGACTGTTGTGCTAAATATTGCAATGCACCTTTACTCCCCGATTTTTGCCCGCCCTGGCCAAATGCGGCCATTGCTGTTAATACTCCAATTAGGCAATAAACTGCACCTTTCGCAGCCATACCAAATCGCGCAAAATTCT
>NZ_CAJWRQ010000087.1 GCF_913046405.1 uncultured Christiangramia sp. | reverse complement strand
CCTGCCATTCATCGAAAGCTGTACTATAATAAAGGTTCAAAACATCATCTTCTATCTTCGCGGTAATTTTTTCTGAATCATTTGAAGCTTCTATATAACCACCATCGATCTTTGGCTGAAGTTTCTTTCGAAAACCAACACTATCCTTGATCTCTATATAATCAATGTACTGACTTAAACTATATTCTATGACCGAATCATTTTCAACTTCCACTTTCTCGATCGTCCAGTACCCGGTGAGATTTTGCAATTGTTCATTGGGGTCTGTGTTCGTACAGGATGTGAGAACGATAGCGACTAATAAGTATAAAGCTTTTTTCAAAGTTTGAAAATTTTATAAGATTGATTACTGCCTTTTACGACCTTCTCGGTTCTATCTGCGTGAGTATCACTAAGAAAGATCTGTCCAAGTTCATTGGTAGCCACTAAGGCTACGATATGAGCAACCCTGTTTTCATCAAGTTTGTCAAAGATATCATCCAGCAGGAGAATAGGGTTCACCTGGCTAATTTTTTTTATAAAATCGAACTGTGCCAGTTTTAATGCGATCAAAAAGCTCTTTTGCTGTCCCTGGGAGCCGAACTTTTTAATAGGGTGACCCTCGATTTCAAAACTAAGGTCATCTTTATGGGTTCCCACAGAGGTGTATTGTAAAGCCATATCTTTCTGAAGATTTTCTTCAAGCAGTGATGATAAAGACTTTTCAGATAACTTACTCTTATAGTTAATATCTACGATCTCTTTATTATTAGTAATATCAGCATAACGTTTATTGAAGATCGGTATGAACTCTTTGAGAAAGCTTTTCCGTTTTTCGAATAGATCCTGTCCAAGGTTACTAATTTGGTGGTTGTAAACTTCCAGGGTATCACGATCGAAGGTGGAATTGGCAGCAAAATATTTTAATAAGGAATTTCGCTGTGAGATCTGTTTCGTGTAATTCAGTAAAGATTGGAGATAGGATTGATCACTTTGCGAAATAACACCGTCCATAAACTTTCTCCTTGTTTCTGAACCTTCAATAATAAGATCACGATCTGCCGGGGAAATGATCACGGTAGGAATAAATCCTATATGATCACTCACTTTATCGTAGGTTTTATTATTCCGTTTAATCACCTTTTTCTGTCCTTTCTTGGCGCTAACCAGGATCTTTTCAGCTTTCTCATTTTTTTCAAATTCTCCATCCACGACGAAAAATTCAGCATCATGATTGATATTCTGAGAAGTTATCGGGTTAAAATAGCTTTTTCCGAAGGAGAGATGGTAAATACTATCCAGAACGTTAGTTTTTCCAACGCCGTTATTACCAACCAGGCAATTGATCTTATTGTCAAAAGTAAATTCAGCCGTCTTTAGATTCTTGTAATTGAGAAGGCTAAGATTTTTTAGATGCATAAATGGCTGTTTTTCAGCTAGAAATATGAGAAATGAAGAGGTATTTTGAAAGCTGCAAAAGGACTTCAAATTATTCAAAAAATACAAATATTTTCTCTTTTAATTTTCACAAAATATTATATTTTTGCCACGCATTAAAAATTTTTTATGGCATCTTATAAGAAAAGAGGATACAAGCCTTCCGGGAAATCTGAGAAGGAACAAATCGAAGAACAGGAATCAACAACTGCTGAAGTTTTTAACAGTTTAGATGAAGGGGCAAGTAGAACCGAAACCTGGGTCGCCGATAATCAAAAGTATATCTACATTATTGTGGGAGTTGCTATCGTTGCTGTACTTGGATACCTTGGATATAATCGTTTTATCCATGAACCAAAACAGAACGAAGCTGCTAACGAGATGGCAATGGCACAGAACTACATGGCTTCAGCACTTAGAGCGAATGGAGCACAGAGTGATTCCCTTTACAATCTTGCACTTAATGGTGGGGAAGGTAAATACGGATTCCTTGATATTATAGAGAATTATGGTGGTACAGATGCTGCAAATCTTGCTCAGTATAATGCTGGTTTCGCTTACCTAAGAACTGGAAAGTATCAGGAAGCTATCGAGCAACTGGAAGGATTTAGTAGTGATGATGAGATTTTCTCTGCACTTGCAACTGGTGGAATTGGAGATGCTTTTCTGCAGCTAGACCAGCCGGAAGAAGCTTTAGGATATTATGAGAAGGCAGCGGATATGCGTACAAACTCATTTACAACCCCTAGATTTCTTTTAAAAGCTGCGATCACTGCAATCAATACTGGTGATGCTGAAGCTGCGGAAGAATATTTAATAAAGATCGAAGAGGAGTATGCAGATTCTCCGGAAGCAGATAAAGTGGCTGTCTATCTTGGACAGGCCCGCGCTATGAAAAAATAATATATGGCTACAAAAGGTAATAACCTTTCAGAGTACGATAAAGATACAATCCCAAACGCGAAAGACTTTCGGTTTGGGATTGTTGTTTCTGAATGGAATGAGGAAATAACACAAGGCTTATTTCAAGGAGCATTTGATGCGTGGATCGAAAACGGTGTGCAAAAGGAGAATATTGTTCGCTGGAACGTCCCAGGTAGCTTTGAACTTATTTACGGCTGCAAGAAAATGCAGGAAAGTTTCGAAATGCTCGATGCCATCGTTGCCGTTGGAAATGTGATACAGGGAGAGACTAAGCACTTCGATTTTGTATGTGATGGTGTAACCCAGGGTATTAAAGATCTAAATGTACAGACAGATATTCCGGTCATTTTTTGTGTGCTTACCGATAATAATATCGAGCAGTCTCGCGCCAGAAGTGGTGGAGAACACGGGAATAAGGGAACAGAAGCTGCTATTGCCGCGATAAAGATGGCTCAGCTTAGAAAGGACGCTAAATTCTACAAGGGATAAGCGAGATTTTCAAAACGGCATTGTCTTTGTGTTCTTATTAATCTAATAAGGCTTCGGAATTCTGAAGCATTTTGAGTAAATTTGGAACAGCAAACAATCTACAGTTTTGAAAATCAATTTAGGCAAGATCAGGAAAAATACTAGGTATAATTACACTCCTCGTTATTATAAGGGGAAAGATACCGGGAACGTCTATGATTTTGACTCAAAATTCAATAAATACAGAGAAGCTACAAATGCGATCGATTTTGGTTCTCACTGGGCTGAGGCTCGTGAATCCAGCCGCACGCGAGGTAATAGAAGTATCAACCGTCGTGTTGTTTATATTATTGTAGTACTCGTTTTTATTTGCCTGTGGATATTAGATTTTGATTTGTCCATTTTCTCGAATCCCCGTTAGATGAATAACATTATTCAACTGTTGCCCGATCATGTTGCAAACCAGATCGCTGCGGGTGAGGTGGTTCAACGACCGGCTTCAGTAATCAAAGAACTTCTCGAAAATAGTATAGACGCACATTCAGGTCGAATACAGGTGGTCATTAAAGACGCTGGTAAGACTTTGATACAGGTCATCGATGATGGTGCAGGAATGAGTATCACAGATGCACGCATGAGCTTTGAAAGACATGCAACTTCTAAGATAAAAATTGCCGATGATCTTTTTGCTTTGAGAACCAAAGGTTTCCGAGGTGAAGCCCTCGCATCTATTGCTGCGATCGCGCACGTGGAGTTAAAGACGAAGACAGAGAACGACGAAGTTGGTACCTGCATCAAGATCGAAGGGAGTAAGATCTCTGCCCAGGATCCCTGCGTAACTCCACAGGGAACCTGTATCAGTGTTAAGAATCTTTTTTATAACATACCAGCCCGAAGGAATTTTTTAAAGTCTGACAATGTCGAAACACGGCATATCATTGATGAATTTCAACGTGTGGCGCTGGCGCATCCAGATATTAGTTTTTCACTTACACATAACGGGAACGAATTATTTCAATTACCTGCTGCCAATCATCGCCAGCGAATCACCAATATTCTCGGTGGAAAAACAAACGAAAAACTTGTTCCGGTTGAAGAAGATACTGGTATCGTAAAGATTTCCGGATTCGTGGGCAAACCTGAATTCGCAAAAAAGAGCAGGGGAGAACAGTTCTTCTTCGTGAATAATCGTTTTATTAAAAGTCCGTATTTAAATCATGCTGTTGTAGCATCTTTTGAAGGGCTGCTGAAAGATAAAAGCTACCCAAGCTATTTTCTTTATCTGGATGTAGATCCAAAAACGATCGATATCAACATTCATCCAACTAAAACTGAAATCAAGTTTGATGATGAGCATGCCTTATATGCTATATTGAAAAGTGCGATCAAACACGCGCTTGGTCAATTCAATGTAGCGCCTATTCTGGATTTCGATAGGGATTCTGAATTGGATACACCGTATAATTACCAGTCAAAACAGGCGAGTGCGCCGCAGATCGAAGTAGATAGAAATTTTAATCCTTTTCAATCTGAAAACTCTGCACGGTCTTACAATTCTTCAAATTCTGGATACAGGAGAGAGAAACCTGCAGAGTGGGAAAGCCTGTACTCTGGTTTGGAATCTGAGTCAACTTCAGAAGTAGATGTTCGGCAAATAGAATTTGAAAGTGAAGAAGTTACCGGTAATCTCTTTGCCGGAAAAGAGGATGAGATCGAAAAATCTACCTTTCAGCTTCATAAAAAATATATTATTTCCACGCTTAAGAGCGGCATTCTCGTTATTGATCAACACCGTGCTCATACACGCATCCTTTATGAGGAATTATTGAAGAATATTACTGTTTCTGCAGCAGTTAGTCAGCAATTATTATTTCCTTTGAAACTTCAGTTTAATCATCAGGAAATGGAGATGCTGCAGGAGATCAAAGAATCTCTGGAACAAACCGGTTTTATCTTTTCATCATTCGATAAGGATGAAGTGGAGATCTCTGGAATTCCAACCCTGATCTCTGAAAGTGAAGTAGAAATTTTACTGGAACAGCTCATTGCCGACTTTGAAAAAGACGTACCTGATAATGGATTTTCTCAAACCGATCTATTATCAAAATCCTTGGCAAATTCAATGGCAGTACGTTCTGGAACCATGTTGAATTCAGCTGAGCAACAACATATTGTTAACCGACTTTTTGCCTGTAAGGAACCGGCTCTAAGTCCTTCAAATAGAACCATTTTCACTACGTTATCTATAGAGGAACTGGATAAAAAATTTGCCTAATGGGAAAAATTACTGATACGGTAAAGACGTTATTGATTATCAATGTGATATTTTTCATTGGGAGTCAGCTATTAGGTGATGTAGCCTACGAGTATTTCGCACTCTGGTTCGTCAAGAATCCTAACTTTCAGGTTTGGCAGGTCATTACCCATATGTTCATGCATGGTGGTTTTACACATATTCTTTTTAATATGTACGCCTTATGGGCTTTTGGTGGACCTATTGAGCAAATGCTGGGACAGAAAAGATTTTTATTTTTTTACTTCACAGCCGGGATAGGAGCCGCTTTGCTACATACGCTTGTAAATTTTTATGGGTACCAGACGGGAGTTCAGGATTTACTGGATGCAGGGATGAACATGACCCAGGTAGATAATTTCTTCTTGACCGGGGAGTATCCAAAAGCTATTCTGGACACTGTTCCTATGGATACTTTGCAAAGCGCCTACGAAGCGTTTACTACACCTGCTGTTGGAGCTTCCGGAGCAATATATGGGATTCTGGTAGCGTTTGGTATGATGTTTCCTAATGTAGAATTATTTCTGTTATTCGTGCCAGTACCAATTAAAGCTAAATATTTTATACCTGCGATCATTCTATTAGACCTGTTTTCAGGGGTTACGGGTTATTCTTTATTTGGAGGATCTATAGCACATTTTGCTCACGTTGGAGGCGCCCTGTTCGGGTTCCTGATGATGTATTACTGGAAAAAGAATCAGTTTAATGACAATCGCTGGTACTAATGAGCGCAGCAGACAAAATAAGATTTAAGTTGCAAACTGCTACGGTAGTGGAGAAGCTTATTGCGGTGAACGTACTGGCGTTCCTTGTTTTCTACCTATTCAGAACCATTGCCTATTTATTCAATATACCTTCAGATTTTTTACTGGAATGGTTAGTTTTTCCGAAGGAGCCACTGGAATATATTATGAAGCCATGGTCGATCATAACCTATGCATTTCTGCATAGCGGGATCTGGCATATTGCATCCAACATGCTTATTCTATATTTTTCAGGAATCTATTTTCTGAATTACTTTTCACCTAAAAGACTGCTGAATTACTATTTCCTGGGGATCATCATTGGAGCGCTGGTCTATATGCTCAGTTATAACCTTTTTCCAGCATTTCAGGGTACCGGCAAATCCTATTTGATAGGAGCTTCCGCAGGAGTGATGGCTGTACTTATTGGGATTGCCACACACGTCCCGAACATGAGAGTGAGATTAATGCTGATAGGCAGTGTGAAATTCTGGTATATCGCAGCATTTCTGGTAGCACTTGATGTCATACAGATTCCAATGGGTAACGCAGGTGGGCATTTCGCACATCTTGGAGGTGCAGCTCTAGGGTATATTTATACTAAACAGCTTCAGAAAGGAAATGATATTGGAAAATGGTTCGAGAATATTATGGATAGTGTTACGGCCTTATTCAAACCAGGTGAACGCAAACCAAAAATGAAAACAGTTCATCGTAATAAGACGCAGGCTGCAAAGACCCGGAAGACAACAACGAACAATACCTCCTCTAGTAAAAATGAGAAACAGCAAAAAGTAGATGACATTCTTGATAAGATCAGCAAAAGCGGATATGAAAGTTTGTCTAAAGCTGAAAAGGACTATTTATTTCAGGCAGGTAAAGAAGACTAGATGAAGAATCTAAATCTTTTTGACAAGCTTGTCTTTGTACTTAATTCGCTTGCCGCTACGGCCTTACTATTTTCCTATTTATTACCTCATGTTCCTCCTAAAACCTTTCCGCTACTATCGGTACTAAGTATGGGAGTTCCTGTACTCATTATTTTAAATTCACTGTTCCTGGTGTACTGGTTGATCCGGCTCAAAAAACAGTTATTGCTTTCTCTGATCGTGCTTTTACTAGGCTATAATTATATCTTAGTATTTGTAAACTTCGGAAATGATATCGATGAAGAACTGGAAGCAGATCTTACGTTAATGAGTTATAACGTTCGAATGTTCAACGCCTACAACTGGACTGAAAGAACCGATATTCCTGAAAAGATCACTGCTTTTGTAAAAGAAAAGGATCCGGATATACTTAGTGTGCAGGAACATTATGTAGGTGCCGCCGAATTATCGAAAATCTATCCATATAAGTATGTTAAGCTGAAGGGTAAGAATTCAGAATTTGGATCGGCGATCTTTTCTAAATATCCAATTTTAAAGGAGCATTCCGTAGACTTCCCCCATGATGGAAACAACAATGCTATTTATGCTGATGTTGTGATTAATAATGATACACTGCGGATTTTTAATGTACATTTCCAGTCATTGAATATTAAACCAGGTATATCCGACCTTAAGAACGAAGATTCCAAAAAATTACTCGGTAGAATTGGTCATGGTTTCTCTCTGCAACAGGAACAGGCGGAAATGATGATGAGGGAAGTAGACAGATCCCCTTATAAAACCATCATTATGGGTGATTTTAATAATACCAGCTTCTCGTATATCTATGACCTGGTGCGTCAGGATGGTCGTTTTAACGATGCATTTTTGACTGCTGGTACAGGCTTCGGAAAAAGCTTTAAGCTGAATTATTTTCCACTTCGTATAGATTTCTTATTGATCGAAAAGCAGATGGAAATACTCGAGTTTGAAAAATACAACGTTGATTTCTCAGATCATTTCCCGGTGTCTACTTCAATTAAATTATAAATTTTGTTCCTGTAAGTAAGCCAGTGATGCTGGCCCTTCATTGAAGATAAGGTCAAGAATACACAGGTTTTTTAGAAAACCTTGTTTCTCTTCAAAAACCTGATGATATCTCTCGTTTTCAAATCCAGAATCTGATTTTGCATTTACAAGGTTTCTAAGATCAAGCATTCCTTCCGGCTTCAGCTCATACTCTAATGTTTGATCAAATGTCCAGTCTGCCTGTAATGAATCTGCAACAAACTCCATACAGCGATAATTGAAATCCAGTAGGTATTTGAAGTTATTCTCATAGAGTGGTCTTAATTCATCCTCGTAGAACTCAAAGAATGGAGAGGTCTGGTAAGAAGCTTTAAACGCACGCCAATGCTGTAACTGCCAAGGAAACGCATTTTCGATCTGTATGTCCCGGTATTTTTGCCTCGCTTTTTTAGGAAGCCCTAAAGCAGCACTGTGCTTAATTGGAATATTCAGCGTAAGTTTTCCATTCGCGTCATAGATATACATGCGATTGCGATAGGTTTGTTTCTGGTAATTATCTTCAGATTCAAATACGACTGCTTCGGCTTTAGTAAAAGCAACCCACTGGCTTACAGGTCCAAAATAGGAGGGATGTAGTAAAACCGGATCCATCTTTAAGCTTCTCTACGTTGTTTAAAAAATCGCCACCCAAAGAACACTACCAATGCTATCAGAAAATATGGTAAAAATGAGGTTGGATCTCCGTCACCTTTCACTGTTGTAAAAACACGATCCCAACGAATTTTATCAAATCCGCTGGCATTGGAATCCCAGCTTAACCATATGAAAACAGGTTTACCTACTACATGATTTTCAGGAACATAACCCCATGTTCTACTATCTTCAGAATTATTTCTATTATCTCCCATCATCCAGTAGTAATTCTGGTGAAAAGTATATTCAGAGATCGGATTTCCATTCAACAATACTTGAGTACCATTGAGGCTTAGTTTATTATTCAAACCATATTCAGAACCTTCGTAAGTTTCGATGATCTCCTTGTAGAAAGGCATGCTTTCAGGAGTGATCTTTACCGTAACACCTTTCTTCGGAATATAAATAGGTCCAAAATTATCATTGTTCCATCGCGCCCTGTCATTCGGAAATAACCTGCTACTCTTAGAAACGGTATCAGCAGATCTCTGAATACTGGCCACATTTGGATGATTCTTCAGTCTTTCAAAAGTTTCTTCAGTAATAGCCACGAATGTAAATTCATTGGTGGTAGGATTATACCCGAAACCATCTGTAATATCATAAACTTTGTATAGCGTTTGAGGATTGAATGGCTGCCCTTTAGTAACACCAGTATAAGTAAACTGAGGTTTTGCTCTTTCTGGTAATTGTAGTTGCTCTCCGTTAATATATACCAATCCATTCTTTACTGATAATGAATCTCCCGGAACTCCCACCGCACGCTTCACATAATTGGATTTTTTATCGATCGGTTTTTCGTAATACTTCCCATCTCCGTATTGCTGAAAAGCATTTACGGTATCTACAGGCCAGTTAAATACGACAATATCGTTACGTTCAATATTTTCAAAACCAGGAAATCTAAGGTATGGGATTTGTGGATCATTAAGATAGGACTTTGTATTAACTACTGGAATGGTGTCGTGTACCATTGGAAAGGCCACTGCAGTCTTCGGTATTCTTGCACCGTAATGGAATTTGCTTACCAATAGAAAGTCACCTACAAGCAAAGTTTTTTCGAGAGAAGAGGTTGGAATGGTAAAAGGCTGCATAAAGTAAGTATGCACGATAGTCGCGGCAATTACCGCAAATAGGATGGAACTTACCCATTCACCAACTTCAGATCGAGGCTTAAGATCTCTATCAACGATATATGGATCGTTGGTAGCATAATTGACATAGTAAATATAAAACCCTAGGGTTAGAATTACCGCAAAGGTTTCGGCAGTAGAATTTCTACCGAAGCTTCGAATGGTTTCCACCCAGGTAACCGGTATGATGATAAGGTTTACGATGGGAATAAAGAAAAGTATGACCCACCATTTCGGTCGGTTGATGATCTGCATTAGAACTACCGCATTATAAACCGGGATCGCAGCTTCCCATGCTTTTCTACCTGCACGCTGATAAAGTTTCCAGGTCCCTAAAAAATGAACCACCTGTATGATCAGGAAAAAAATGAACCATTCGGTAAATGTCATATTGATTTCTTTTACTGGTTAGGCTGAAAACGCCTGCATTTGTTACAAATTAGTTCTTAAAAAGATCGGCAAGTACATCCTTCATGCTATAAATACCTGTTTTGTCTTGAAGATATTCTGCAGCGACCACAGCTCCAAGGGCAAATCCCTGCCTGCTTTTAGCGGTATGTTTGATCTCGATGGTATCAATTTCAGAATCGTAGCTTACTACGTGTGTTCCTGGAACATCTTCAATTCGCTTGGCATGGATCGGAATTTTATTCTCATCTGCCGAGTCCAATTGCCAGCCCTTTAATTGCTTGTTTTCATGAATGATCTGTTCAGCAAGGCTAATTGCGGTACCACTAGGGGCATCCAGTTTTTTAGTATGATGAATTTCCTCGATCTCTACGGAATAATCTTCCAGACCTTGCATCATCCCGGCTAATTTTTGGTTCAATTCGAAAAACACGTTGACCCCAAGACTAAAATTTGAAGCGTATATAAATGCTGAATTCTCTTCGGCACAGATTTTCGTTGCCTTTTCATAATCATCCAGCCAACCGGTAGTTCCACTCACAACGGGTACTCCAACTTTAAAACAAGTAGTAATATTTTTAAAGGCAGCATCGGGTACACTGAAATCTATAGCAACATCTGCCTTCGTGAGATCATGATTTTCGATGCCATCGCTTACTTTCAGCACGATCTCGTGACCTCTGTTTTTCGCGATTTCCTCAATGGTTTTACCCATTCTTCCGTAGCCTAAAAGAGCGATTTTCATTTAAAAATTAAAGTTTAAAGTAAGTCCGTAATTGGTTTTTCCGGTAAGTGAATTGAAATCGAGATTAGGTTGAAGTGTTAGATCTTCATCTACGTTAAACTGTCGTAAATGGGCCTCTACATTGGCATCGATGATATTTAGAATATAAACACCAACCGTTACCAGTAAAGAGATCTCTTTATTTTTCTGATAGAATTCCTGCGCACTAATAAGTCTGTCTGTACTAACTAGAACTCTGTCACCCTTACCATTAAATTCGTCTTCCCGTCCTGCGATCCGGTTCTTATAGGCGTCACGAAACCTGTTGTATTCTTTATCATTATCGAGATAAAAATAGATTCCTGTAGCCAGTCCGCCGTAAGCAATAGGAATTTTCCAGTAGCTGCCATTATAAGCCTGTCCTAACCCGGGAAGTATTGCCGAGTAAAATGCAGCTTTTGCCGGGGCAAGTGCGTTGTAAGGTTCGTAATCCTTCTCAACAACTTCAGTTTCTACACCTTTCTTTGCCTGAATGCTTAAAGAGTCGGTTTGCGCCTGGATTCCTGAAGAAGAGAACAGCACTAATAATATAAAAAGTAGTGATCTATTCTTCACTTTTGATCAGGTTTTTGATACGCTCAAAATCTTCTTCAGAAGAAAATGGAATTGTTAGTTTTCCACTTCCTTTTTTGGTAACCTTCACATCTACTTTGGTTCCCAAATATTCTGAAAATTCCTTGATTCCTTTTTTGTAGGTTTTTGGAACACTGGTCTTAGCAGTGGTATTTGCTGAAGTTTTCCCTTTGCCATTAAGCTCACGAACTAATTGCTCAGTTTCTCGAACCGACAATGATTTTTGCAGGATCTTCTCGTAAATATCAAGCTGTTGCTGCGTGTCATCAATATTGATAAGTGCACGGCCATGTCCCATACTAAGGAAACCATCTCTCATCCCGGTCTGGATGATAGGATCCAATTTTAGAAGCCTGAGGTAGTTGGCAACTGTAGACCTGTTTTTCCCAATCCTGTCACTTAATTGTTCCTGGGTTAACTGGATCTCATCGATCAATCTCTGGTAAGAAATAGCAATTTCTATAGGATCAAGATCCTGTCGCTGTATATTTTCAACAAGCGCCATTTCCAGGGATTCCTGGTCGTTCGCAATTCGAATATAGGAAGGGATGGTTTTAAGACCTACCAGTTTTGAAGCTCTAAATCTTCTTTCTCCAGATACCAGCTGGTATTTGTCAAAATCAAGTTTTCTTACCGTAATTGGCTGGATCACTCCAAGCTCCCGAATGGAAGTAGCAAGCTCCTTCAGTGAGTCTTCGTTAAAGCTGGTTCTTGGCTGAAATG